>RQCD01000161.1 GCA_008668455.1 Clostridia bacterium | reverse complement strand
CTTCCGGGCAGAACAGACGGTGCGGTGCTATCGGATTCCTTTTCTGGTTAACCGTGTAAAATATAAAATCTCCCAACAGATCCGGCGCGTATATAAGGGAGATTCTGCCGCAGTGTTAGATGCGGTTTTATTGGGGTATAAAAAAAGCTTTTCAGAGGGTGCAGAAGAAACGCTCTATCAGGGCAGTGTGATGCGGTATTTATATCCTGCATTTTTACATATTACACTCATCTTCTTCCTGTCCGGCTGTCTGGTGCAATTTCTTTCCAGAAAAAAACAGACTGCTCTGCTGATTCTTCTTTTAGCGCTTTACGGCATTCTGAACACAGAGCTTCCGGTTGCTGTGAAAGGAGCAGGCTTTTTAGCCTTTATGCTCTTTCAGGAGGAGACGGACGGATTTTCAGATTATATCAAAGCGCTTGCCGTGACGGTTGGGATAATGCTGTTCTTTTCTCCGCTGCTTGCCTATCACCCCGGGCTGGTAATTGCCGTTGGCTGCAATCTGATTTTTAAAAACCTTTATCCGGCAGTCAAAAAGGTGTTTTCTAAAATGAAGCATCCGCGTCTTGAAAAGCTTCTTTCGGTATGGGTTCTTTCCACTGTTTGTACAGCGCCTCTTGTCAGTCTGTTTTTCACCGATCTGAACCTGTATTCCCTGCTGGTTTCAACGGTTGTTCTGCCGTTGGTGGTACTGCTGTATTTGTTTGCACCGCTCACCATTTTGCTCTATCCCATAATCGGCAGCTTCTGTGTGTTTGTCTATCCCACCAACGGAATCCTGTTCTTGCTCTATCAGATCGCAGCTTGGGTACAGAAACTTCCCGGAGCATCCATTACATTATCCCGTGCGCAGCTTACTACAGTCATCATCTTCTATCTGCTCCTGGATTATATCCAGATCAGTATTCTAAGACCTGAGCGGAAATTTCAAAAGCAGCTCCTTGCTGCCGGACTTTGCGGCTTTTTGATGGTACACAGCTGGACGTATCTTTCCAATCTTGGAAGTCTGCGGATTGATTTCGTGAATGTCGGTCAGGGCGACGGTATGGTGCTGTCTGTTCCATTCGGTGAAACCATTCTGATTGACGGCGGCGGAACAGATTCCTATTCTGACTATGACGCCGGGGAAATGATCTATCTTCCCTATCTGGAACGAAAAGGGTTTCATAAAATCGACCTTGCCGTTGTAACACATTATCACAGCGACCACTGCATGGGCATTCTTGCCGCCATGGAAAACTTAAAGGTTTCCGAGGTGCTGATTCCAAACTGTATGTGGGATAACCCTTATCATATCGAAATTGAGCGTGTTGCCTGGGAAAAAGGAATCAAAGTTTCCTACTACACACGCGGCTATGCACTTTCTTATCCCTCCGGACTGCGCTTAGAGATTCTGTCACCCGAGCCGGAAATGCTGCTAACGGATGATGAGAACGACACCTCAATTGTGCTCCGTGCAAGCTTTGGCGAATTTTCAGCGCTTTTTACCGGCGATATGACGGCAAACATAGAAAAACGCTATGCCGGCAGCTGGGGACATGCAGATCTTTTAAAGCTTGGACATCACGGCTCTGCAACCTCCAGCTCGGAAGCATTTTTAAAGGAGGTATCGCCGGAGCTGGTGTTAATCGGCGTAGGCGAGGACAACCGCTATCATCTCCCAAGCGGTGAGGTGTTATGCCGGTTAGAGGAACAGAATCTGACGCCCCTGCGGACGGACGAGTGCGGAGATATTGAGCTTCGCGTCCGGAAAAGCGGCAGGGTAAGCGTTCATACATATCATCAGACAGATTGACAAGGAGAGAAAAATGGCAAAGGATTTAATTTCATTCAAAAAAGAACTCAAAGAGGGAAAGCTGGACAATCTTTATCTTTTCTACGGAAAGGAGCAGTATTATGCGGAGTATTATGCCCGGCAGCTTGCAGAGCGTGTACCGGACGGCGGTATGCCGGAATTTAATCGGATGACGGTGGAGGACGACCGGACACCTATTACGGAAATTGACGATTTTATCGAAACATACCCGCTTATGAGCGAAAGAAAGCTTCTGACCCTAAAGCATACCGGTCTTATGAAGTCGCCAAAGGAGGAGCAGAAAAACTATTGGAGCGAAAAGCTGAAAAATCTTCCAGACTATCTGACAGTGCTGATTTTAGAGACGGAAATTGACAAGCGGAGCGTCCTTTATAAAACAGCGGCAAAGCTTGGCTCTGTGGTGGAGTTTGGACTTTTAAACCGGGCGGATGCGATCACCTGGGTAATCCGGCACGCATTAGACGAAAAAAAGAAAATTTCAAAGGAGAACGCCGCTTATCTGGTTGATTTATGCGATGAGGGACTTTCTTCCTTAAAAAATGAACTGGATAAGCTGACTGAATACTGCGGCAAAGAAATTCTAAAAAGTGACATTGAGCGTGTTGTTTCAAAATCGCTCCAGATACGAATTTTTGAAATGACGGACGCGCTGACTAAAAAGCAGCCGGACAAGGTTCTTTCCCTTTTGAATGATCTGAAAACCTCCAGGGAATCGGCTTTTCGGGTTTTGTATGTTCTCTCCAATACCTTTGATCAGCTTCTCCATTGCAGATTACTTTTATCCGAGGGCGCAAATACGGCAGAAATCGGCGCAAAGATAAAGGTTGCACCCTTCGTGGCAAAGAAACTGATGCAGAATGCAAACAGCTTTTCCGAACACTTTTTAGTAAACCGCGTTCAGCAGACAGCACAGCTGGACTTAGCAATTAAGGAGGGAAAAATCAGCGAGTGGAACGCCGTGGAGGACTATGTGACAGAAAGCCTTCGCATGATTTGACAAAAAAGTATTGCAATTTTGGAAAAGATATGATAAAATGACTATTGTCGAGGAATTTCGATAGAAAAATAAAATTCAACCAGAGAGAAAAATGGAAAAGTTTATCAAGGTATCCGAACATGGTTCAACGGTAAAAACTGAAATTATTGCCGGCTTAACCACGTTCATGGCAATGGCATACATACTGATGGTCAATTCCGGAATGTTTGCCGAGTTAGAGACAGTCAGCTATGGTGCAATTTATATTGCTACTGGTATTTCAGCAATTATCGGAACAGTTTTGATTGGTTTATTGTCCAATCTTCCGTTAGCACAGGCATCCGGTATGGGGCTGAATGCATTCTTGGTTTATACAGTATGCTTCGGACTGGGCTTTACCTATGCAAATGCACTCTTGTTTGTTTTGGCAGATGGTCTGTTGTTCATTCTTCTGACAGTGACCGGATTAAGAAAGCTGATTTTTGATGCAATTCCTGCTCCTGTAAAAGCAGCAATTCCTGCCGGTATCGGTCTGTTTATTGCATTTTTAGGTTTCCAGGATGCAAAAATTGTAATTGCAAGTGAGTCTACAGGTGTAACCCTGGCATCCTTTAATCTTTTAGGCGGAGCTTCCTGGGCAGACATTATGCCGCTTTTGGTGACAATTGCAGCCGTGATCTCAATGGCAGTTCTTTCAAAGAAAAAGGTAAAAGGCGCAATCCTCTGGAGTATCTTAGGCGGCGCTGCTGTTTATTATCTCTTAGGGCTGACCATTCCGGATTTCTACAAGGGACTGTTTGACGGTGTTTCTATGAACCCGGTGGCAGCATTCGGGGAATTTGGTGCGCTGGCATTCGGAAAGATATTTACCGAGGGCTTTGATTTTTCAACATATCTTG
>RQCD01000198.1 GCA_008668455.1 Clostridia bacterium | reverse complement strand
CTGTATACCTTTACGTCGGACGGAAGCTGTAAATTCATCACTTCGCCGCCGTTAACGGTCACGTTCATAGACCCTGCAAACTTTTTCTTCACTCTGGCTTAAAGGCTTTCCAGATTATCTGCCGGCTTCTCCTGCTTTTCCTCCGCCTTTGTTCCGACGTCAAAGAGGACACGGATGCTTACAATTTCGCCCTTAGTGTTGGTCTTATACTGAATAATATCGCCTGCTTCTAAGGTCTTGTTCAGGTCACCCTTAACTAAGATCCCGGAATCCTCCGCATTGACCTGAATTTCCTTACCATTCTGCACTGCATAGAGACGGTCTGTGATCTCGTCATCGTCATTGGTTGCAGAAACAACCTTTGAAACCACTGCGATCGGTGCGTCTGCATTGGTCTGGAATTCTGCGTTTGTCACAACAATGGCTCTTGCAGAGAAATCCTCTGCGCGGTCGTATACAATCACGTTATACTTCTGTTAATCCTCAAATTTGTCCAGGGATGCGATGCTGTAGTCAGTTGATCCGTCCGGAATATCAAAGATAACCGTTTCGGAGGTCAGCTTGACATTTCCGATCTTCGTGAGCTTTTTATTATAAACTGCATTTTTCAGATCGTAGTTCTTTGTAAAGCTGTTTTCATCCACCTTGCCTGTTTCGGTGTTATCCTTTGCAGTGTAGATAGAAGAAATTTTACCGTCGGAATTGGTGCTGTAGGTGCTCAGCTGTTTTACAGTCTGACCGTCCTCACCTGCAAGCTTCTTCACTACATCCTCGGAAAGCGTGCCGCTCTTGCCGTTAAAACGCATCTTGTTATTCGCCTCTAAAACGACCTCTTTCCCCTCCTTGGTAAAGAGCTTAAAGCTTGTCACATCATCAGCATTAGACTCGGTGTATGCCTTCAAGAGATAAGCATAGTTATTGCTCAGAGTGCTCTTTGTGTTCACAGCGGCAATTTTGCCCTGGCTGTCCAGATAGAATACGCCCTCTGTGCCAATGCTGATGTCGTTCGGGTAGTTATCTGCGATCTTATAAGCGTTGCCGCCGATATAAACGCCATCCTCTCCGCTTCCGGTCACCTTTCCCTCAACGGTTTTATTGGAAACTAAGATTTCATAGTAGCGTCCGTCCTTGCTTGCTGCAACGGAAAGTACGTCATACTCTTTCAAATCCTGTACCGTCAGCTCCTCAAAGCCTCTTGTGATGGAGAAGATCAGATCCTCGTCCTCATCATCAAGCTTTAAGGTCGGTGCATTATATTTGTCCACAATCTTATTGCTCTGTGTGACTTCTTCTACAACCATGTTCTGATACTCTGTCACAAACACAACATCATACTTACCGTTACGGTCGGTATCTAACAGGCTGACATTTCCGGACTTGTCCTTCATGTTCAGAAGCTCCAGTGACATGTCCTCTGCCTTACCGTTATAGATCAGCTTTGCATCCTGATCCAGGGTTGCAGAGGTGGTCTTTTTATCGGATTCTTTCTTATAATAATCAATTACGGTGCTTCCGTTTTTCTCGGAAACCTCCTCAAACAAATCTGCGTCGATCGAAACGGTCGCATTCTTGTCCTTTTTGGAAAGCGCCAGGATCACCTTTTTATCCTCGCCGGTCTTTTCCTGCACATAGTAGGTTACGTTATGACCGAGCAGGTTGTTGAAGCTGTGCGCCGTATCAAGCACGCTGTCGCCTACCTTGATCTGACCCTTTTTCAGGTTAGACGCACCGTCTAAGCTGGTGCTGTCAATTGCTGTGATCTGACCCTCCGCCTTTGTGGTGTAGAGCTTGTCTTTTAAGAGCGTCTTATCGGTTACTTCATATTTCGGAGTATCTCCGTATTCTGTATAATCCATCAGATTGACAGTGAGTGCGTTATTTGCTAAAATTGCAACGTCTCCTCTCGGAATCTGTGCATTGGATGCCATGGAAATCCCCTTGGACATACCATTGTCCGAGCCGACTGTCATATATCCCTGCGGATACCCGCCCTTGCTCTCTGCAACTCTTTCATACCCTAATGCACGGACGAAAATTGCCATCACCTCGGAATAGGTGATCTTATCGAACGGACGGAAATTGCCCTCATCATCTCCGATTACAATTCCTCTTGCAGTGGCTAAATTGATATAGCCGTTTGCCCAGTAGTCTGTGGATACGTCCGGAAATTTGGATTCTCCGGCTGCTGCCTTTGCGTCGTCCTCTAAGCCCAATGCGTGAATTGCCATCTTGGCTGCCTCTGCACGAATAATGGTGTCGTTCGGGCGGAATTGTCCGTCGTCGTCACCGATCATAATTTTCAGCGCCGCCAGAATCTGGATCGCTTCCTCATAGCGTGTTCCTTCTACATCTGCCGGAACTGCCGCAAAAGCGCCCATGGATGATGCGAGAGCTGTCACAGTCAAAACACCTGCAACTGTTTTCTTGAAACCTCTCATTGATTTTGCCTCCTTTTACATTTTACCCATTCAGACAAATCCAAAACGTCCGTCTTGGCGCAAGTCGTGTTCTGTCTGTCCGGGTACTCCTATAATACCTCTGTGGTTTACATAATCAAAATGACCATCCGCATATTTGCGAACATTTTTTTGTTCATTCGTGTATTATGTCAACCACAATAACTATCATACACGATTTTATTCAATTTTGCAAGCTGTAATTTCTGGAATTTAAATATTTTAAAAATAAGCAAAAAAAGCCAAAAGCATACAAAATTCTTGACACTATGACATATTTATGATATGATACCTCTTAGAGAAAAATATTAAAGGGAGGATTCAAATGAAAAAATTTCTGAATCAAAAAAACCTGATAGCATTCCTCACATTTCTATCAGTAATGCTGCTGTCAACAGTTGCCTTGGCTGCCGGTGAGGATGGAGAAGCGGCAGTCAGTATGTTCCATGCGACCTTCTGGGCATTAGTACCGCCGGTCGTTGCAATCGGACTCGCGCTGATCACTAAGGAGGTTTATTCCTCCTTATTTATCGGAATTATTCTCGGCGGGCTGCTTTCTGCAAATTTCGCCCCCGTTGCAACACTGGACAATCTTTTAAACGATGGCTTGATTGCTGCTATTTCCGACACTGCCGGTATCTTTTTATTCCTGGTAATCCTCGGAATTATGGTTGCACTGGTCAATAAAGCAGGCGGCAGCGCGGCATTTGGACGATGGGCAAGCGTTCACATCAAAACGCGCGTAGGCGCACAGCTGGCAACCTGTTTACTTGGAGTTCTGATTTTTATTGACGACAATTTTAACTGTCTGACCGTCGGCAGCGTGATGCGCCCGGTAACCGACACACACAAAATTTCACGTGCAAGGCTTGCGTATATCATTGATGCAACTGCCGCTCCGGTCTGCATGATCGCCCCGGTTTCCTCCTGGGCAGCCGCAG
>RQCD01000037.1 GCA_008668455.1 Clostridia bacterium | reverse complement strand
GCTGAGGGATTGTCCCGCTTAATCCTTAAAACATATTGCCATTTCTTATTATATAACAAAAAAATTTACTTGTAAATGGCAGAATAGTATAAATTTCAAAGGAAATTGTCCGAAGAATCTATTGTAATTTCACACAGGTGGATTATAATGAAAGTGAAATCTAACTAAGGAGGAGCAAACATGAAAATTTTTATTGACACTGCAAATGTGGAGGAAATCAAAGCTGCGAACGATTTGGGAGTGGTATGCGGCGTAACCACCAATCCATCCCTGATTGCAAAGGAGGGGCGTATATTTGAGGAGGTTGTCCGCGAAATTACGTCCATTGTAGACGGTCCGATTTCTGCCGAGGTCATCAGCTTAGAATCGGAAAGGATGGTTTCTGAAGCAAAGGAATTAGCAAAAATACATAAAAACATTGTGATCAAAATTCCGATGACCGCAGAGGGATTAAAGGCTGTAAAGCAGCTTTCCGCACTCGGAATCAAAACGAATGTCACCTTGATTTTCAGTCCGGCACAGGCATTACTGGCTGCACGTGCAGGCGCAAGCTATGTAAGCCCCTTTATCGGACGATTAAACGATATTTCCGCAAACGGAAACAGTCTGATCGAGGCAATTGCAGATATCTTTGCGATTCATGATATTCAGACTGAAATTATCGCTGCAAGCATCCGGAGTCCGGAGGACGCTGTGGACGCGGCACGCGCAGGCGCACACATTGCCACCATTCCATACAAGGTAATCTGCCAGATGATTTCCCATCCGCTGACCGACGCCGGCATTGAACGCTTTCTGAAGGACTGGGAAAGCGTTCCGGGTAAATAAGGATAAAGCATGATGAAGTATACAGGAATTGATATCGGCGGCACAAAATGCGCAGTCATGACAGGAAGTGCAGAATCCGGCATTACCGAAAAAATAAAATTTGAGACAGCAAGCGTAGAAGAAACGCTTGCAAACATCATTTCCGGTGTGGAGAAATTAGGCGCAGAAAACGCAATCGGAATCAGCTGCGGAGGTCCTCTGGACTCGAAACGCGGCGTGATTCTCTCTCCCCCGAACCTGCCGGGATGGGATCATATTGAGATTGTAAAGCTGCTCCGGGAACATTTTTCTGTCCCCGTCGGAATCCAGAACGATGCCAACGCATGTGCGCTTGCAGAGTGGAAATACGGTGCGGGAAAAGGGACACAAAACATGATTTTCCTAACCTTCGGAACAGGGCTCGGCGCAGGACTGATTTTAGACGGCAGACTCTATTCCGGCACAAACGATATGGCAGGAGAAGCAGGACATATCCGTTTAGAGAATTTTGGTCCGGTCGGCTACGGAAAGCGCGGATCGTTTGAGGGTTTTTGCTCGGGTGGCGGCATTGCGGAATTAGGAAAAATGCTGGCGCGCGAAAAGCTGCAAACCGGCTGCGCCCCTGCTTATTGTAAAGACTATGCCTCGCTTGAAGCAATCACGGCAAAATCCATTGCCGAGTACGCAGCAGCAGGCGATCCGACAGCAAAGCGCGTGTATGAAATCTGCGGAGAAAAGCTTGGTGCAGGACTTTCGATTCTGATTGATCTTTTGAATCCGGAAAAAATCGTAATCGGCAGCGTATTTGAACGCAGCGGTCATCTCATGCGCACAGAAATGGAAAGGGTCATTGCCCGGGAAACGCTCTCCTATGCGCGCGAGGTCTGCGAGGTTGTTCCGGCAAAATTAGGAGACGAAATCGGCGACTGGGCAGCGATTGCAGCAGCAGAAAACATTTATCTGGAGGAAACAAAATGAAAGAATTATTCACACGATACCCTGCTCTGTCGGTCTGTTGGCAGGATATCCAAAAGGCGCTTTGTCTGATCATTGACACCTACGAAAACGGCGGAAAGACGCTGGTTTGCGGAAACGGCGGAAGTGCGGCGGACAGCGAGCATATTGTGGGCGAGCTGATGAAAGGCTTTTTAAAAAAGCGTCCGGTGACGGATGAGCGGATGCCGGAGGAGCTTCGCCAAAGGCTGCAAGGCTCTCTCCCTGCTATTTCCCTGCCGAGTCAATGTGCGATCTTATCAGCATTTATCAATGATGTCGCACCGGAAAATGCCTATGCACAGTTAGTTTACGGCTATGCAAGGGAGCATGATCTTCTAATCGGAATTTCCACCTCCGGAAACTCGGAAAATGTGGTCAATGCCGTCCGTGTGGCAAATGCTCTGAATATCCGGACGCTTTCCCTGACCGGAGCAAGAGAAAGCAGACTTTCGGAAATCTCGGATGTCACCGTCCGCGTGCCGGAAACAGAAACCTACAAGGTGCAGGAATTACATCTTCCGGTTTATCATTATTTATGCGCGGCATGTGAAAAACATTTTTTTGATGAATAAAAAAGTGGGGATGTAAAAAAAGAGTGCAGAACGCTCCAAACGCGCCCGACGGCGTACTAGTGTACTCCAAGCGGCGCGTTTGAAGCGTAGTTCAAGGGCAGCAATTATAGGAAATCCGCAAAACTGCGGATTTCAACCGAAATAACCTACTTTCAGGATATTTCAGCCCTTGAACGGTCTGTGCCTTTTTTGACATTCCCACTTTTTTATCAGTTTTAATTTTTCTGTTCGAGAAAGTTGTTTGATCTCCCATTCCCGGTGCATTGCCTCTTGCCTGGTTGGGTAGACCTCCGTATAAACCAACCTCACCGGTCGCCGGGCGGCGGTATATTTTGCGCCGCATCCGGCATTATGCTGCTGTTCTCTCCGTTTCGGATCGGTGGTATAGCCGCAGTAGAGCGTGCCGTCCGCACACTCCATCAGATATACATAATGCTCCATTACTTTACCCTTCGGAATGCAATCACCCTGCTTGAAAAATCTGCTTCATTCCGGTACCGTACACCAATATTGGCAAGCGTCTTTCCGGAAACAATCTCCCCGGTTTCACAGTTCTGATAGCTTGCGTCCTCACACAATCCCATCAGACGGATATATTCATACGGATTCTCCGCGTGGTTCATCAGGCTGTACGCACAGAACAGTACTTCCTCCCCATCCTCTGAAACAAACTCAAAGACGGCGCACTCTCCCTCAAAGGGGGAACGCAGGCGGTACATCTCTCCAAACTGAATGGTTCTGCGGTAACGCTTGAATTGCTCAATCGAATTTTTTGCCGTTTCAAGCTCCTCTGCAGAAAGCTTATTCAAATCCAGCTCAAATCCAAACTGACCCATCATGGCAACATCTGCGCGCATCTGCATGCTTGTCGTTCTTCCAACCTGATGGTTCGGAACAGCGGAAACATGCGCTCCCATGGTGATTGCCGGATAGGCAATGCTTGTTCCGTACTGGATATAGAGCCGTTCCGCCGCGTCGGAATTGTCGCTTGTCCAAACCTGCGGCATATAATAGAGCATGCCGGCATCAAACCGTCCGCCGCCGCCCGAACAGCTTTCAAACAAAATCTCCGGGAAACGTTTCGTAAGTGTTTCCAAAACGCGATAAAGTCCCAATATATAGCGGTGTGCCGTCTCCCTCTGCCGTTCTGCCGGCAGCGCTGCCGATCCGATTTCCGTCATATGGCGGTTCATATCCCATTTGATATAGGAAATCTTCGATTCGGATAAAAGCTTGGTCATGACTTCTAAAATATAGTCGCAGACCTCCGGGTTGGAATAGTCTAAAGTCAACTGATTCCGATGCTCAGAGCGATGCCGTCCCGGAACATGCAGACACCAGTCCGGATGTGCCTTGTAAAGCTGACTGACGGGTGAAACCATCTCCGGCTCAAACCAGAGTCCGAATTTCATACCCATCTGCTCGATTTTTTCCGAAAGTCCGGAAATGCCGTCCGGAAGCTTTTTGAAATTCACAAACCAGTCTCCGAGGGAGCAGTCGTCGTTATTCCGTTCTCCGAACCAGCCGTCATCAAGCACCATCAGCTCCACGCCGATTTCCTTTGCTTTTTTTGCAATATTTAAGATCTTTTCCTCGTTAAAATCAAAGTAGGTTGCTTCCCAGTTATTGATCAGTACCGGACGTTCTGCAAGCTTATATTTCCCGCGGCAGAGGTTATTGCGGTATAGGTTGTGATAAATCCGCGACATACCGCCGATTCCGCAGTCGGAATACACCATGACAACCTCCGGTGCAGTGAAGCCTTCGCCCGGCTCTAACCGCCAGTTAAAGTCAAACGGATTTAAGCCCATAAACATTCTGGTCAGATTATTATTGCTGACCTCTGCACCGGCAAGGAAATTTCCGCTGTAGACAAAATTCATGCCATAGACTTCCCCCGACTCCTCGGTGGTATTCCTTCGCACAAGCGCAATCATAGGATTCATCTGATGTCCGGACGCACCGCGCTTACTGTCCACCGTCACGCCGCCGTGGAACAGCGGTGTCCGCTGAAGCTGACGCTCTCTTGCCCATTTTCCCCAAAGGCTGATCATCTCAAAATCCATGCCGTGGAAATCTACGCTTGCCGATAAAATCCGGCTGATATTGATCACGCTGTTTCCGTGATTTTCTACACGCACGCTCCGGGTAATTGCGTCCTTTTCCGCAAACACAGAATATACCAAAACAAAATCTGCACCGGTCTTTTCGTCATGCAGGGTAATTTCCAGCGTTTCTGCGTCGCCGTTTTCCGAATAGGTAGAAGGAAGTCCCAAAAGACCCGGCTTTCCGTCTATGATTTTGTGCGACACATAACGGAAATCCGTGATCGACGAGCCGTCCTCATAAATTGCGTGAAATGCCGGACTCCGAAGATCTGTGTTGCCGTAAACCGGATATTCCATCGGCAGGCATTCCGAGGAGAGTCCTCTTTCATTATATGCCGCGAATCCGTAGCGGATGGTCGGTGCGGCATACTCCAGAGACGGAATTTCGTCTATCCGCTTGCCCCAATAAGCATGCACCAGATAGCTGTCCATCAGCCCCAAAATATAGCTGGTACTGTTCGTATGTAAATAAAAAACCTTCTTCGCTTCATCAAAAATAATTGCCATGTTCATTCCTGCCTTTTTCTGTGTTTTTTTTATTATATCACGAGCAATTCCCGCTTGTCAAGCAGATAAATTATTTTAACGGAGTGTTTTGAGCTTTCTCAAAACTTCCATCTGTGCCTTGTCAAAGCTTCCGTCGCGGTAGATGCGGATTTCAATTGAAACCACACCGCCGAAATCGTTTACCTTTTTTACATAATCCAGAATTTCGTCTGCACTATAGGCGCTTCCGGTTCCGCACCAGCCTGCTCCGCCTCCCCAGGATGCGGGAGGTACTGGGATAAAACCGGGGGCGGTACTCATACAGGACCGATTTCAGTACCGATTTCAGTACCAGTTTCAGTACCGATTTGAGTACCGATTTCATTCCCTAAATAAAAAAGAAAAAGGAAAAAGAAACGAAAACGAAAACGAAAAATATTTATGACAAATTATGGGATTGCAGAAAGGACTTTGATTGCCTGAAGCGTTTTTTGAAAAGTGATAAAAAAGCAGAACAGTCTGTTCCTTTTTTGACATCCCCTACTCT
>RQCD01000122.1 GCA_008668455.1 Clostridia bacterium | reverse complement strand
CGGAGATACTGCCGTCGGTGTTATCCGGGGTATTTATTGCGCTTGCCATGTCGTTAGATGATGTGGTGATCAGCTTTTTTGTTGCCGGTCCGACCACGAACACCCTCCCGGTAAAAATTTATTCCCAGCTGAAAATGGGTGTAACACCGGAAATTAACGCACTATGTTCCCTCATGCTTGCCGCATCGGTTGTATTAGTGCTTCTGGCGCTTTTGCCAAGACGAAAAAAATGATTTTTTGCGCTATGCGCTGAAAATAAAATTCCAAGAAAGGCTTGATAAAACATGAAAAAACAACTCTCGCTCCTCCTCGCAGCAGCTTTAGCCACCTCGCTTTTTGGCTGTTCAAACAAGACTACGGAGGAAAAAACGCTCAATGTACTAACCTGGGACGGTTACATCCCGGAGGATATTGCCGCAGAATTTTCTGAAGAAACCGGCATCAAATTGAATTATGCCAATTTTAACGACAACGAGGAAATGCTCTCGAAATTAGAGGCAACCGAGGGCGGTCAGTATGATCTTGTGATCGGCTCGGACTATATTATTGATATTGCCAGAAAAAAGGGTCTTTTATCCGAACTGGACAAAACCAAAATTCCGAATTATGATAATCTTGACCCGGCATTTTTAGGTCAGTACTATGATCCGGACAATCTCTACACCGTCCCTTATGCTGCCGGCACACCGCTGATTATCTACGATCCGGCAAAGGTAACCGTAGACATCAGCTCCTTTGATGATCTCTGGAATCCGGCTTTGGAAAACCAAATTGTTATGATGGACGACGCCAGAAATGTGATCGGCATCACGCTGAAATCCATGGGAAAATCCATGAACGAAACCGATCCGGCAGCACTGGAGCAGGCAAAGGAAAAGCTCTTAAAACTGAAACCAAACATCCACCATTTAGACTATAACAATCCGAACGATGCCATGGTAAACGGAGAGGCGGCAGTCGGCTATATGTTCACACCGCAGGTCATCTTAGCGCTCCAGGAACGACCGGATTTGAAGGTAGTATACCCAAGCGAGGGCATGGGCTTTGGAATTGATTCCTGGTTTGTTCCCTTAAATGCTCCGCATAAGGACAACGCTTATGCCTTTTTAAATGATATCTTAGACGCAAAAACCGGTGCAAGAGTTTCGGAGCAAACGCTATATCTCTGCCCCAACAAAGCATCTGAACCATATCTCTCAGAGGAATTCAAGTCCAACCAGGCGCTCCATATTCCAGCAGAATTTTTAGGAAATACCGAGTTTATTGAGGACGTTGGCGATGCAACAGAAATTTACGATAAAATATGGACAGAGTTTAAGCAATAAGGAGAATTGATTATGGACACCATTCAAAGCTATCAATGTCCCTGCTGCGGGGCGGCGCTGGAATTTTCAGGCGCAAAACAAACGCTGCACTGTGCTTCCTGCGGAAATGATTTTTCCCCGGAAACACTTGAACAGCTGCAATCAGCCGAGCAGAATACACCCTCATCCAATTATGACTGGGCAGACTATGAAGCGCGCAGCTTTTCTGAGGAGGAAAAAACAACCCTCTCCGGCTACACCTGCCCCTCCTGTGGTGCAGAAATCACCGGAGATGACACCATGGGTGCAACCGTCTGCCCCTACTGCGGTAATGCGACCATCATTCCGGCTCAATTTTCCGGCTCGCTTCGTCCGGACTATCTGATTCCGTTTCAGATTGAGAAAAAGGACGCGATTGCACTTTTAGAAGCAGACATGAAAAAGAAACCGCTTCTTCCGGACGCGTTCCGTTCCAAAAAGAAAATTGCAGAAATGTCCGGTGTTTATATTCCGTTCTGGATGTTCGACTGTGACTGCAACGCGTCCGTCCGCTACAGTGCGGAAACCGTCTCGCACTGGGAGGATGCAAAATACGAATATACAAAAGTAGACCATTTCCGGCTCTACCGGAGCGGCAGCATCAGCTTTTCCAATCTTCCGGTAGACGGCTCAGAAAAAACAGACAACACCTACATGGAATCAATTGAACCCTTTGACTATTCCGGGGCAATCGATTTTAACACGGCATATCTCGCCGGATATTTAGCAGATAAATACGACGTTTCCGCAGAGGATAGCATTCCGCGCGCAAACGAGCGCGTCCGAAACTCCACCGAGGCAACATTTTTAAGCACCACAGGCGGCTACACCTCCGTCATTCCGGAGGAAACAAGCATCAGCTTTACTAACGGTAAAATCCGCTATGCCCTCCTCCCTGTCTGGATGCTCAATGTGCAGTATGAGGGGCAGAATTACCCCTTTGCCATCAACGGGCAAACCGGAAAAATTGCCGGCGCATACCCGGTGGACAAAAAGAAAAAATGGCTCTCCTTTGCAAAGGCATCCGGTATTTCCTACCTGATCATTACTGCAATTCTGTGGCTTTTAACAAGATAGGAGGAACAATATGAAAAAGTGCAACTTACTGATTTTAGCGCTGCTTTGTCTGATGTTTTCCATTCCGGTATCGGCAGAATTTCAAAATCCGGCTTTGACTGATGAAGCAGGCTTTCTTTCTGCCGAGGAAAAGTCACAGATTGAGGAGCTGCTTTCCGGTATCAGAGATACATACAATTTTGATGTGGCAATTTTTACAGAGGATCAGCTCTCCGGCACAGATGCACAGTCCACTGCAGACGATATTTTTGACTATGGCGGCTATGGCGCAGGCGAGGGAAAGGACGGACTTCTTCTCTACCTTTCCAGAAATCCGCGGAAATACCACCTGACGACACACGGCAGCGGAATTGACATTTTCCCGAGCAATACAAGACTTGCAGAAGTAGAGGACGCGATTCTTCCTTATCTGCGCAAGGATGACTATGCCGGAGCATTTACTGCTTATGCAGATACCTGCGAAAACATCTTATCACTTCCGCCTGAAACAGACAGCTATGACACGGAGGACTACACCCAGGGCGAGCTGCTCGGAGGGATTCTTTTAATGGGGATTCTTCCGGCTCTTTTGATCGGATTGATTGTGATGCTCATAAAGCTCCATCAAATGAAAAATGTACGCAGGCAGGATACCGCCGCAGATTATATGAAGCCGGGCAGCATGAATCTGACCGATTCGCAGAATATCTTTCTCTACAGCACTGTGACCCAGACAGCAAAGCCGGAAGAACCGCAAACGCACACGTCCTCCTCCGGCGAAACACACGGCGGACGGGGCGGAGATTATTAATACGGAAAGGATGAAATAACATGGGATTATTAAAAGCAGGGGCAGGCGCACTCGGAGGCGTTTTAGCGGATCAATGGAGAGACTTCTTCTACTGTGAGAGTCTGGATGCAGATATATTGGCTGCAAAGGGCGAAAAAAGAACCGGAAAGAGAAGCTCCAATAAAAAAGGTGAGGAAAACGTGATTTCAAACGGCTCAGTGATTGCCATCAACGAAGGGCAGTGCATGGCAATTGTAGAATCCGGAAAAATTGTGGAATTCAGTGCAGAGCCGGGTGAATTTGTATATGACTCCTCCACAGAGCCGAGTATTTTTTATGGAAAGCTCGGAGAGGAAATTAAAAAAACCTTCTCCCGGATCGGCAAGCGGTTCACCTTTGGCGGCGATCCGGGCAAAGATCAGAGAATTTACTATTTTAACACAAAAGAAATCACCGGAAATAAATTCGGCACACCCAGTCCGATTCCGTTCCGCGTAGTAGTGGACGAGGCATTGGGCTATCAGCTTTCGGTGGATCTTCGATGCAGCGGCGTTTATTCCTACAAGCTGACCGATCCGCTCCTGTTCTATACGAATGTCTGCGGAAATGTGGCAGATGTGTATGAGCGTTCAGAAATTGACGAGATGCTAAAGGGTGAATTATTAAGCGCACTTCAGCCGGCGCTTGCAAAAATTTCTGCAATGAAGATTTCCTATTCCGAAATCCCGGCACATACCATTGAAATCTCAAGCGCACTAAAAGAAGTTCTTTTATCAGAATGGCACGAACGCCGCGGTTTAGAGATTGTATCCTTAAGCTTTAACACCGTTTCTGTTCCGGAGGATCAGCGCAAAAAAATCACCGAATGGGAAGAAAATGCAATGACACAGAACCCAAATATTGCGGCAGCACGCCTTGTCGGTGCACAGGCGCAGGCTATGCGGGACGCTGCAAAGAACGAGGGCGGAATGGGCGCAATGGGCGGCTTTTTCGGCATGAGCATGGCGCAGAATGCCGGCGGCAATACCGCTGCAAACCTCTATTCCATGGGTCAGCAGGCACAGCCGCAGGCTCCGGCACAATCCGGCTGGACCTGTTCCTGCGGAAAAACCGGAAACACCGGAAAATTCTGCTCCGAATGCGGAAAACCGCAGGAGGACGGCTGGAAATGTGCATGCGGTGCAGTCAATCAGGGAAAATTCTGTTCAGAATGCGGCGCAAAGCGTCCGTCCGGCGCACCGGTATATCAATGCGATAAATGCGGCTGGAAGCCGGAAGATCCCCGCAATCCCCCGAAATTCTGCCCGGAATGCGGCGATCCCTTTGACGAAAACGACATTCAGTAAAGGAAAAACGAAATGAAAACAAAAACAAGCTATATCTGCTCGGAATGCGGCTATCAAACGGCAAAATGGCTTGGGAAATGTCCCTCCTGCAATTCCTGGAACACCATGCAGGAGACAATCATTTCCCCGGCAAAGCCGGAGCTTTCCAAGTCCATTGGAAGTGTGGCAATCCGGAAAAATCCGAAAAAAATTCAGGAAATCGAACTGGGCGACGAAACGCGCTTTCACACCTGCATGTGCTAATTAGATCGTGTATTAGGAGGCGGTGTGGTAAAAGGAGCGCTGGTTCTAGTCGGCGGCGATCCGGGAATCGGAAAGTCAACGCTGCTTTTACAGATTTGTCAGAAAATCGGACAGAAAATTCTATATGTATCCGGTGAGGAGTCGGAGCGTCAGATTAAGATGCGTGCTGCACGCTTAGGGGTAGACACTGAGCTTTTATATCTGATGTCGGAAAATAATGTGGAGAGTATTCTCTCTGCAATCCAGTCGGTACAGCCGGACATTGTGATTATCGACTCCATTCAGACAATGAACTGTGAGCTGATCACTTCCGCTCCCGGCAGCGTACCCCAGGTGCGCGAGGCAACCAATGCTTTTATGAAATTAGCAAAAGCAGATAATATTGCAATGTTTATTGTCGGACATGTGACAAAGGACGGTGCGCTTGCCGGTCCGCGCGTGTTAGAGCATATGGTGGACTGTGTGCTTTATTTTGAGGGCGACCGCCAGCTTTCGTTCCGTATTCTGCGTGCCGTAAAAAACCGGTTTGGCTCAACGAATGAAATCGGTGTATTTGACATGCGTTCAGACGGACTCTCCGAGGTGGAAAACCCCTCCGCCGCACTCTTAGAGGGGCGGAACGAGCAGTATTCCGGGAGCAGCATCGTCTGCGCCATGGAGGGTAGCCGCGGCGTTCTTGCCGAGGTGCAGGCATTGGTTGCGCCCACCGGATTCGGAAATCCCCGGAGAATGTCCTCCGGCATTGACTTAAACCGCGCTATTTTAATGATTGCCGTTTTGGAAAAACGCGCCGGACTCCGGCTTTCCAATTCGGATATCTACATTAATGTTGCAGGCGGCTTAAGGATTGAGGAAACGGCGGTGGATTTAGGAGTCTGCGCAGCAATTGCAAGCGGATTCCGGGATATTACAATTCCGGGCGATCTGCTCTTTATCGGCGAGGTTGGCTTGGGCGGCGAGCTGCGCGCGGTGTCTCAGCTGGAAAAACGGCTTTTTGAGGCGGCAAAATTAGGCTTTCGGCGTGCCGTTGTTCCGAAACGCTCTCTTGCCGGAATTCATGTTCCGGACGGCTTTGAGGCAATCGGCGCAGTGAACCTTTCGGACGCTCTGCGCATGCTCCGATCATAAATTTTATTGACAAATGCCTGAAAATGGGTTATACTTAGAACAGACTAAAAAATGAGGAATGGTACAGATGGATTTTAAAGAATATATTGCAGAAAAGCTTGCCGGCATGACCGGTCTGGACAAAGCTACAATTTTAGGCGCAGTGGAAACACCGCCGGAGCAGAAATTAGGAGATTTAGCATTTCCCTGCTTTTTGCTTGCAAAAACACTCCGGAAAGCGCCTCCGCTGATTGCAAAAGAGCTTTCGGAACAGTTTGCAGCAGATGAATATGTCGACCGTGCAGAGGCAGCAGGCGGATATTTGAATTTCTTTTTCCGCCGGGAGGCATTTTCTAAAATGGTATTAGACGCGGTCAGAGAAAAAGGAGACCGTTACGGCGCATCTGAAACCGGAAAAGGAAAGCGCGTTTTGGTGGAGTATTCCTCCCCGAACATCGCAAAGCCGTTCCATATCGGACACCTTTTTTCCACAGCGGTTGGAAATTCGTTAGCGCGGATTTATGAATACTTAGGCTATGATACCGTCCGTCTCAATCACCTGGGCGACTGGGGAACACAGTTTGGAAAGCTGATTTCCGCATATAAACGCTGGGGCGACCGTTCGGTGATTGAAAAAGATCCGATCAATGAGTTGTTAAAAATATATGTCAAATTCCACGAGGAGGCGGAAAAGCATCCGGAATTAGAGGAAGAAGCACGCGATTATTTTAAGAAATTAGAGGAAGGCGACGAGGAAACTACCGCACTTTGGCAGTATTTCCGCGATGTCAGCCTGGTAGAATTTAAGCGCGTTTATGATCAGCTGGGTGTCAGCTTTGATTCCTATGCAGGCGAAAGCTTTTACAGCGACAAAATGCAGGAGGTTGTAGACATCCTTTCGGAAAAAGGACTCCTAACTGAAAGCGACGGTGCACAAGTGGTTGATCTTTCTGAACAGAATATGCCGCCCTGCATTATCTTAAAATCGGACGGCGCAACCATTTATGCAACGCGTGATATTGCCGCTGCGCTCTACCGTCACAGAACCTATGATTTCTATAAAAACATCTATGTGGTCGGAACACCGCAGGCGCTCCATTTTAAACAGATTTTTGCCGTTATGCAGAAAGCCGGCTGGGACTGGGCAAAGGACTGCGTACATGTCGGCTTTGGTCTAGTAAAATTCCCGGATAAAAAGCTATCCACCCGTCACGGAGATGTGGTATTCTTAGAGGATGTATTAAAGGAATCAGTACAGAAAACACTGGAAATCATCAAAGAAAGCAACCCTGATCTTCCGAACAAGGAAGAAGTTGCTGAAAAAGTGGGAATCGGCGCAATTCTGTACACTTTTCTAAAGAGCAGCCGGGAAAAGGATATTGTATTCTCCTGGGACAGCATGCTTGATTTTGACGTAGAATCCGCTCCCTATGTGCAGTATACTTATGCACGCGGAAGAAGCATTCTGCGCCGTGCCGGAGAAGTTACAGCGGAAATTGATTATTCCAAAATCACCTCAGATGATGAATATGCGCTTGTGACTAAGCTTGCAGCGTTCGGTACTGCCGTTTCGGATGCGGCAGAAAAGAACGAGCCGTTCTATATTAACCGCTATGTCACCACGCTTGCCAGAACCTTTAATAAGTTCTACACGAGCTGCCCTATTTTAAAATCGGATGTTGACCCGGATACCAAAGCCGCAAGACTTGCCCTTGTTGCAGCAACCACACGCGTAATTAAGAATGCACTTTTACTTTTGGGAATTGAAACAGTAGAAGAAATGTAACAACATGATAGATGGGGATGTGCTTTGTCACACCCCCTTTTTTTCTACATTGACTCCTGTATAATAGTATTTTAAGATTTCCTCATAGCTTTTCCCGGTTGATGCCAGATAATTTGCTCCATACTGGCTCATGCCCACGCCATGACCAAAGCCTGTGACCGAAAGGATCACAGAATCCTCTGTCACCTGCGCATCCACATGCGTGGAGCGAAGCTCATACAAAGACCGGAATTCCGTTCCTTTTACCGGCACACCGCCGATTTCTACCGTCAGGATTCCTCCGGCATCGCTCCGGGTAATCTCTCCGATCAGACCCTTGCTCCAATCCAGTCCGGAAAGCTTACCCTGCGCAATCTGCTGAAATTCTTCAATCGTGAGCACGCGCTCGGAATGATAGCGCGGAGACAGCTCCTCCCCTTCGCTCGGCACACTGACCAGATACGGAACATCGCCGCCCCATACATCCTTTGCATTCTCAGTTCTGCCGGAAGATGTGGAATGAAACACTGCGCTGATCGGCTCATTCTGATAGGTAATCAGCACGCCGGCAGTGGAATCCACCGCATCCGCAATCTTTTTCCAGTTTGCATCTGCGTCGTTCCCCCAAAGCTCGCGCCGCTTTTCCTCCCGAATCCATGCCTTGCAGTGGGTCGAATCAGTACAAATATCCGCGCCGTGGTGCTCCTCGGCAGAACCCGTTTTTCTCGAAGCCTTGACCCGGTTTACTAAATAGGTACGCGCAGCAACTGCCTGTGCCTTCAGCGCCTCCTCATGAAACTGTGCCGGCATTTCCGCTGCCACCACCTCTTTTAAATACTGCGAGGTGTTCATTTCCTCTGTCCGGTTTTCATCCTTCAGATAGACCAATACCGTGGGATACGGTTCGCCGTTTTCCGCGCTCCCTTGTTCCTGAAACTGACGTATAATCATATAAGGAATTCCCAAAGTACAAAATAAGAAAATTAATAAAAAGCATAAAATCCGTTTCATCTGTATCACCCAATTAAGCATATGATTTTCTGGGACAGGGTATGCTCAAAAAATATTAAAAATTTCAAAAAAACTATTGCAAATAGCGGTAATGTCATATATAATAGTAAAAGTAATGCTTTTATCTGGAAATTGAAAGGGGGTGAATCGGATGAACGAATTTGAAAAAATCAAAACTGTCATTGCCGATCAACTGGGTGTGGATGAATCGGTTATCACCATGGATTCTGCTTTTATTGACGATCTGGGTGCAGACTCTCTGGATGTTGTGGAATTGATTATGGGACTGGAAAATGAATTTGATATCGAAATCCCAGACGAGGATGCAGAAACAATCACAACTGTAGGCGATGTAGTGGAATATATCAGAGACAGAGTTTAAAAGAACGCCAGGCACGTTTTTTTGGGGAGGAAAACAAATGAAGCAGCTTCAATTAAATTATGAATTTCAGAATCACTCTCTGCTGACCGAGGCAATCACCCATAGCTCCTATGCAAACGAGCAGCACTGCGCCTGCAATGAGCGGCTGGAGTTTTTAGGTGATTCTGTTTTAAGCCTAATCATCAGCAATGAGCTTTTTCTTCGGATGCCTGAGGTGCAGGAGGGCGAGCTTTCAAAGCTGCGCGCCTCCTTAGTCTGTGAGCAGTCTTTAGCAGAGCTTGCTGAGCGTCTGCACCTGGGAGAGGCTCTGCTTTTAGGGCATGGCGAGGAGTTAAGCGGCGGCAGAAAAAGAGCGTCTATATTGTCGGATGCGTTTGAGGCGCTCCTTGCGGCAATCTATTTAGACAGCGATTTCTTCAACGCAAAAATATGGCTTTTAGCGCTGATGGAAGATAAAATTGATGACGCAGTAGCCGGAAAAAGCTATCATGATTATAAAACAATCTTTCAGGAGCGGGTTCAGAAAAAGGGCGGACGGATTGAATATCAGCTGCTTCGGGAATCCGGACCGGATCATCAGAAGGACTTTTTCGTTGCACTTCTTGTAAACGGAAAGGAAATCAGCAAGGGAAAGGGCGGCAGCAAAAAGGAAGCGGAGCAGCATGCAGCAAAGCAGGCTCTGGAGCGTTGGAAATGATGAAATGCTATAATATTCCGATCTTTGTTCCGCATTACGGATGTCCGCATCAGTGTGTTTTCTGTAATCAGAATACGATCACAGGAAGCGCTGAACCAGCTTCCGGCGAAGGTACGAAGAAAATTGTGGAATCGTATTTAAAAACACTTCCCCGGAATCATGCACGGATTGAGGCGGCATTTTTCGGCGGCAGCTTTACTGCGATCAACCCAGAGCTGCGCCGAGAGCTGCTGCATGCCGTACAGCCATATCTGGAGCGCGGAGAAATCCATGGGATTCGGCTTTCCACACGCCCGGACTATATTGATCACGACATTTTAGAAGAGCTTGTGCAATTTGGTGTCACCACGATTGAATTAGGTGTTCAGAGCATGGACGACCGGGTGCTGACTGCTGCCGGCCGCGGGCATAGCGCAAATGATGTCCGGAATGCGGTTTCTAAAATACGGCAGTATCCGTTTTCCTTAGGGCTGCAAATGATGACCGGTCTGCCGAAGGATTCGCCGGAGGGCAGCATTCATACTGCAGAGCAGCTGATTGCACAAAAGCCGGATTTCGTGCGGATTTATCCAACCTTGGTTTTTTCAGGAACAAAGCTATATGAGCTTTGGAAAAGCGGAGCATATCAGCCGCAGACAACCGAGGAGGCAGTGCCGCTTTGTGCCGCACTCTATGAACGTTTTTTTGCGGCAGGCATCCCGGTCATCCGGATCGGACTGCCGGAAAATAAAGAAGCGATAGCAGGGCCACAGCATCCGTCCTTTGGCGAACTGGTGGAATCAGAATGCTACAAAAACCGCTTCCTTCGGCTGCTTTCTTCACATCCGGGAAAAAAACCGCATTTTCTTGTGGCAAAACGGGAACTTTCCAAAGCGATTGGAAATAAACGCAGAAACCTGATTGCTTTAGAGCAGAAAACCGGGCAGAAAGCACAGATCAAAGAATCTGAAAAACTCTCTTTGGGCGAAGTTGAGTTTATGGAAAAGGAGGAATGACATGTATTTAAAAAGACTGGAGCTGCAGGGCTTTAAATCCTTTGCAGATAAAACCGTTTTAGAGTTTGGAAGCGGTGTGACAACAGTTGTCGGTCCGAACGGCAGCGGAAAAAGCAATATTTCAGACGCAGTCCGCTGGGTTATGGGCGAAATGAGCGCAAAATCTCTGCGCGGTACAAACATGCAGGATGTCATTTTCGCAGGAACAGAAACAAGAAAGCCGGTCAATTTTGCGGAGGTCAGCTTGGTGCTGGATAATAGTACAAAGCTCTTTCCGATTGAATTTGACGAGGTGGTTGTGACAAGACGTGTGTTCCGTTCGGGCGAAAGTGTTTATCAGATTAACCGCGCAAACTGCCGGCTAAAGGATATCGTAGAACTGTTTATGGATACCGGTCTTGGCAGGGACGGCTATTCTATGATCGGTCAGGGAAATGTTTCTCAGATTCTTTCCACCAAGGCAGAGGATCGGCGGAGCTTTTTTGAAGAAGCTGCAGGTGTTTCCAAATACAAGCACCGAAAGGACGAGGCAGAGCGGAAATTAGGAGCGGTGCAGGAGAATCTTGTCCGAATTAACGATATTATCGCCGAGCTGGAATCCCAGCTGCGCCCCTTGGAAAATCAATCCAAAAAAGCACGCAAATATCTTTTGCTCTATGAAGAATATAAGGCTCTGGATGTGAGCCTGAGCCTGATCAGTATGGAGAAGAACCGGATTCAGGCGAAAAAGGCGGCAGAGGACTATGCCAGTGTTGCCGCAGAAATGGACGAATTAAAGCAAAAGGAATCCGGCTTTGAAGAAAAGCGGAGCGCGCTCTACGACCAGAGTAAAAAGAAGGATGAGGAACAGGCAGAAAAAAACCAGGCTCTGATTGACAATGAAGCAGAAAGCATGGCGGCAGGAAACGACATCTCCATTGCTGAAAATGATATGAAAAATAATTTGCTTCTGTCAGAACGAATCGAACAGGAAATTGCCGCAGAGCAGGAGAGTATCCGGGAGAATACCAATAAAATAGAAAAATCAAAGCAGGAAATCGCGCAAAAGGAAGCTGAATCCAAGGAGCTGATTCAAAAATTTTCCTCCATTCAGGAGGAAAACGACGAGAACTTCCGCCGTCTTTCCGATTGCCGGAATGAAATTGACGCAAAAAAAGCGTCAATTATTGACGTGATGAATGAAATATCGGCAAAAAAGGCACAGATTGCCGGAATGGAGAGCACCCGGAAAAGCTTTTTGGAACGCCGCAGCGATCTATACACCGAACAGGAGACGCACGGGCAGGACACCGAAAATACGCGTACAAAAATCGCAGAAACCGAACAGGAAATTGCGGAAAAGACCGAAAAATGCAGGAATATGCAAGAAAAAACCGAAGCTCTGACCCGTCGGTCAGAGGAGCTTTCTAAAACGCTTGCAGAGACAAACCGCAGCTTAAACGACGCGCGCACAGCCTATCAGACAAAAAATTCTCAAAAGAAAATGCTGGAGGGCATGGAGAATGATTATGCCGGCTATGCCGGGAGCGTCAAAACGGTTTTAAAAGCGCCGGAATTAAAGCGGCTTACCATCTACGGAACGCTTTCCGGACTGATTGACGTGGACAAGGAGTATATTGTCGCCATTGAAACAGCGCTTGGCGGTGCAATGCAGAATATCGTGGTCGGAGACGAGGAGGACGCAAAGGCGGCAATTGCATTTTTAAAGGAACGCCGCGCCGGACGTGCCACCTTTCTGCCGGTTTCCTCCGTCCAGGGAAAGCTTTTGGAGCAGGCAGAAGAAGCGGCAAAATGCCCCGGCTTTATCGGCATTGCCTCCGAGCTGATCCGATATGACAAACGCTATGACGGCATTATGAAAAGCCTTTTAGGGCGTGTGGCTGTGGTAGATAACATCGACAGCGGCATTGCGCTGAGCAGAAAATTCGGATACCGCTTTAAAACAGTAACCCTTGGCGGTGAAGTATTGAATGCCGGCGGATCGATGTCGGGCGGAAGCGTGAACCGTTCAACCGGATTTTTATCCCGCGCCGGAGAAATCAAAACGCTTACAGAAGAACTGCACACGCTCACACGCAGAATCCAGACACTTTCGGAAAAATCAGAGGAAACCCAGAAGGATCTGGAAAACCAGAAAATCCGTCTTTCCTCCTATGAACCGATTGTACGCGAGTATGAGAACGAAATTTTAGTGCTGGAAAACACGAAAAAGCATTTGGAACAAGCCCTTGCAGAAAGCGGAGAATCGGCACAGGCATTGGAGCAGGAGCTTTCTATGCTGGATCAGAAGCTTTCAGAAAGCGGAGAACAGATTGCAGAAATGATTTCTGAAATGCGCCAGGCAGAAAACATGCTGGAACAGCTGAATCAGGAGGTTTTGGAGCAGGAAGAAGCATATGAGACGCTTTCGCACAAAAAGGATCTGAAAGCAAAGGAATTAATGGATGAGACACTTCGTCTGCGGACATTAGAAAAGGATCTGGAAACAATCCACACCGCCATTTCTGAATGGACGAACAGAATCACAGCCAGCGAGCAAACCATTGCAGAAAAGAAGGAGGACTGCCGCACTCTGACCGAGAAAAACACACTGCTGACCAACAGCATTGCAGAAAAGAAAGCGGAAATGGAGCGAATTGCACAGCGTTCCAAAGAACTGCGTACAGATCTGGAAGCAGTAGAACAGGAAAAGGCAGAAATTGTGGAACGCTTAAAGGCGCTGCAAAACAGCAATAAGGATCTGACCGACCGTCTGATTCTCCTGCAGCAGGAATTATCCCGTGCGGAAGGCCGTCAGCAGAAGTTAGAATCCGATTTAGAGGGCATTATTAACCGTCTGTGGGATCAGTACGAATTAACCCCCTCGGCAGCCGAGGAGGCAAAGCAGGAAATTGAGAACGAAAAGGAAGCAAGAGAGCGCACACAAGAGCTGCGCGGAAAAATCAAAGCGCTTGGCAGCGTGAATTTAGACGCAATTGAGGAATATCAGAATGTGCAGGAGCGTTATACCCTCCAAAGTACCCAGCGCGATGATCTGGAAAAGGCAAAGGTAAATTTAGAACAGGTGATCGGATCCATGCAGGAACTGATGGAGGAGCATTTCCAAAAGCAGTTTGAGGAAATAAACAAGAGCTTTTCACAGGTATTCCGCGAGCTGTTCGGCGGCGGCAAAGGACGGCTTTACCTGTCCGATCCGCAGGATGTGATGGAAAGCGGAATTGAGATTGAAGCACAGCTGCCAGGAAAAAGCACACAGAATATCAGCCTTTATTCCGGCGGCGAGAAGTCCTTTATTGCCATTGCGCTGCTCTTTGCTATCTTAGAGGTAAAGCCGACGCCATTCTGCTTTTTGGACGAGATTGACGCAGCTTTGGATGATGTAAACGTTTCCCGGTTTGCAACTTATTTAAAGAACTATTTATCACAGACGCAATTTATCGTAATCACACACCGCCGCGGAACCATGGAGGCGGCGAATATCATGTACGGTGTAACAATGCAGGAAAAGGGTGTTTCCAAGCTGCTTTCCCTGCATATTGACGATGTGGATGATGAAATGCTGAAATAACGGAAAGGCAGGAATGAAAATGGGTTTTTTTGATAAATTAAAACAGGGTTTAGGAAGAACCAAGGAGGCAATTTCCGAGCAGGTTAACCAGGTGTTCAAGGTTTTTATCAAGGTGGACGAGGAGTTTTTTGAGGAGCTGGAGGAGGCTCTCATCATGGCAGACCTCGGCGCAGAAACCTCTGCAAAAATCATTGAAGCTCTGCGCGACCGTGTGAAAGCAAAGCGTATCACCGACGGAAATGATGTGAAGCAGGAATTGCAGAGCATTATCAGTGAGATGCTTTCTGAAAACGACAGCTCGATGGATCTGTCCTCAAAGCCGGCAGTGATTTTGGTGATCGGAGTCAACGGCGTCGGCAAGACAACCAGTATCGGAAAGCTTGCCGCACACTATAAGTCACAGGGAAAAAAGGTGATGTTAGCAGCAGCGGACACCTTCCGCGCAGCGGCAATTGATCAGCTGGATATCTGGGCAGAACGGAGCGGCTGCGAAATCATCAAGCAAAAGGAAAACAGCGATCCGGCAGCAGTAGTATTTGACGCATGCAATGCCGCAAAAGCGCGAAACTGCGACATTTTAATTTGTGACACTGCCGGCAGACTTCATAATAAAAAGAACCTGATGGCAGAGCTTAATAAGATTTCACGCGTGATTGAACGGGAGCTTCCGGACGCTTCACGAGAGGTACTGTTAGTATTAGATGCAGCCACCGGTCAAAATGCGCTCTCTCAGGCAAAGCTCTTTTCCGAAGCCGCAGAGATCACAGGAATTATCCTGACCAAGCTGGACGGAACGGCAAAGGGCGGCGTGATCGTTGCCATTTCACAGGAGCAGAGAATCCCGGTAAAGTTTATTGGAGTCGGCGAGGGTCTGGAGGACTTACAGGAATTTCATCCCCAGGAATTTGCCAAGGCTCTATTTGAAGAATAAGGAATTTTATAAAATTCTTTGTGTATAAAAAAAGAAAGAAAGAACCCCATGAATTGAGGTTCTTTCTTTTTTATTTAGGAGTTATTTTGTTAAATACTGATAAATCATTGTCACAGCCTCAGCTCTGGTGGCGGTTTTTTTCGGCTGGAGCTGTTGATTTGCTCCGCTGACAATTCCAAAGCCCTTTGCAAGCGCACAGTAGCCATACAGCGCCGGTGTAATTTCCGATTCATCTGAAAAATCACAGCGGTAAATACCCGAAAGCTCCGCCACCTTCTGCATTCCCATCACACGCAGGAGATAACAAATAGCCGTTTCCTTTGTAATTGTACCGCTTGGATTCTTCTCGTCCGCTGTCAGAATTTTTCTCCGGAGCATCGTTTCATAAACGTAATCCTCCTCGCGGAAGTCATCATACGGGTACATTGCCTCACATAGCAGCGTTAGGTACTCTGTCTGTGTGATCTCCTGATCCGGCATAAACCGCTCGGAACGAATTGCCACGCCATAGTTTGCTAACTGATTGACAAGCCTTTCTACCCAATGCCCGGAAAGATCGGTGTAGGCAGGTTTAAAATCGTCTACCTCTCTTCCGTCATATTCGGTAAATTTTCCGCTGATTGCATCCAGCCGAATCCAGGATTCCGAAAGCGTCCAAACCGGACGGTAACCGTTTTCTGTTTCTAAATATACCGTTTTCAGCGGATACTTTGCAAAAATCAAAGCGTATGCTTCTTCTGATGTCTTTGCTTTTTCCGTGTCCGGGAAATAAGAAGTGTCTGTATCCCAGCTGCAATAGAAGCTTGTAATATATCCCTTTTCAGAATTGTAGCATGCATAGAGTCCGTTTGCCGGGTAAAGCGCTCCGTTTAGCACTCTCTGATAATTAACAAACGGGCGAAAGATCTTTTCTTCTCCCTCATCCTGATCCTCCACTTTGCGGCATGCAGCATACTCTGCCGGATAATAGGATTTCAAAAATGCGTCTGCCTTTTCCGGATTCTGCGTCTTTTGCTCCTCCCAGCTGCTGTCATAACGGTTATAGCTTAAAAGTTTCCCGGTTTCTGCATTTGCAGTCAGATCAACCGTGGTACTCATTTCCTCTGTCTGACCATCCTTTGCGTTGCTGTAATTCAGCTGAATCACATAGCCATCCTCTGTTTTATAAACCTGCTGCCGTCTCAGGGTTAAATCAGATGGAATAGAAAGCTCTGAAAGCTTTTTTGCAGCAGAGAAGATTTCATCTGCTGTCTTTAAACCGGCAACCGCATCTACCTCCTGCTGTTCCCGCGGAGAAAGTCCTCCTTCACCTGCATCCATTGTCGCTTCACTCTCTTTAAGATTGGCACGTTCTTCAGGACCAATCACATCATGTGCCTT
>RQCD01000089.1 GCA_008668455.1 Clostridia bacterium | reverse complement strand
TGTTCGGAGTCTTTGCTAACTGCATTAACTCGTCCATAGAAAGACCCCTTCCGTCCATAAAACCGGACTTTAACTGCATTTTTTCATTGTCCTTAGCAAAATCAGCTAAAACCTTTGCCGGAGCAACTGCGTCCTCAGAAATTGCGAGGGCAGTCGGTCCATGCAGGATTTCATCCAATGCATCTAAGCCAACTTCCTTTGCAGCCAAACGCAAAAGTGTGTTCTTTACAACATAGTAATGAACGCCTGCTGCTCTTAAGTCGTTACGGAGCTTTGTGTCCTCATCAACGGTCAACCCTCTGTAATCAACCAGCACGCCTGTTGTTGCGTCTTTTAAATGCTCAACAATTTGTGCTACCTGCGCTTTTTTTGATTCCAATACTTTCTCACTTGGCATGTGTCTGTTCACCTCCCATAAAGATGTAGCGCTTTCATAAAAATGAAAGCTCTTTGCCGTAGACAAGCAAAGAGCTGTTAGGATTTTCAATCTCTAAATCTCTCCTCGGCAGGACTTACGCTTTCGCACCTGCTGTCTACGGAATTAATACGCAATATATTATATCACACATTAAACAATTTGTCAATACCGATTTTCAAAAATTAACCGGAAATTTTTGCGTTGTTCACCTTGATGCCAGGACCCATGGTGGATGAAACAACAACACTTCTCAAATACTGACCCTTAGATGCTGCCGGTTTTGCCTTTACAATTGCGCCCATTAATGCATTGAAGTTTTCCAAAAGCTTCTCTGCACCGAAGGAAACCTTGCCAATCGGGCAGTGGATAATATTTGTTTTATCCAGACGGTACTCAATTTTACCAGCCTTAATTTCGTTAACAGCCTTGGTAACATCCATGGTAACTGTACCGGCTTTCGGAGACGGCATCAAGCCCTTCGGACCTAAAACCTTACCTAAACGGCCAACAACACCCATCATATCCGGAGTTGCAACAACAACGTCAAAATCAAACCAGTTTTCACTCTGAATCTTCGTTACCAGCTCCATCTCGCCGACATAATCAGCGCCTGCAGCAGCTGCTTCCTCAGCCTTCGCGCCCTTCGCAAAAACCAACACCTTCGCAGTTTTACCGGTTCCGTGCGGCAGAACGATTGCGCCGCGCACCTGCTGATCTGCATGTCTGGAGTCAACACCCAGCTTGATGTGTGCTTCTACAGTTTCATCAAATTTTGCTTTTGCAGTCTTTACTGCCAATGTCAAAGCCTCATCAGAATCATAAAGCTTTGTTCTGTCAACCAGCTTCGCGCTGTCCTGATATTTTTTTCCTCTAAACATATTATTTCCTCCTTATGTGGTCAATCAAGCGGCATCTCTGCCCTCTCCCACTGAATTAAGTTGCCGTATGGAAATTAATCGCCAACGACAATGCCCATGCTTCTTGCAGTTCCTGCGATCATGCTCATAGCAGCCTCTACGCTTGCCGCATTTAAGTCAGGCATTTTCTGCTCTGCAATCGCCTGAAGATCTGCTTTGGAAATAGTTGCTACCTTTGTCTTGTTCGGAACGCCCGATCCGCTGTCGATCTTACATGCTTTTTTCAGCAATACTGCTGCCGGCGGAGTCTTTGTGATAAACGAGAAAGAACGATCCGCGTAAACAGTGATAACAACCGGGATAATCAGACCTGCGTCCTTGGCTGTCTTTTCGTTGAATTCCTTGGTAAACTGAACAATGTTTACACCGTGCTGACCTAAAGCCGGGCCAACAGGGGGCGCCGGAGTTGCTTTACCTGCCGGAATCTGTAACTTAATATAACCTGCAATTTTTTGTGCCATAATATGGCCACCTCCTTAAAATCCACAGCATAACGCTGTATTAATGTGGTAATTAGCGGACATACTTGTCCTCCCACTGTCACCAGAGGGATTTTTATAGAAGAATACAAATGTATTCCAATATAACTTAATCAGCCGATTCGATTTGGTTGCTGTCGACCTCGACCAGCGTTTCTCTTCCAAACATGGAAGCACGAATCTTAATTTTTCTGTTTTCCTGGTCAATGGAATCAATGACACCGGAAAACCCTTCCATTGGTCCGGAAATCAAGCGGACATGATCGCCAGCGGAAAATTGAATATCCGCTTTTCTGACGGTTTCCACACCCATTTTTCTGACTTCCTCATCCGACAGCGGAACAGGCTTTGAACCCGGTCCGACAAATCCGGTCACGCCGCGCGTATTCCGCACAACAAACCAGCTTTCGTCATTCATGACCATTTTAATCACGACATAGCCCGGAAAAACCTTTCTTTTTACAATTTTCTCCGTACCGTCTGATTTTTCTTCAACAACATCCTCCAGAGGAACCTCCACGTTCTGGATCAGATCCTGGATTCCGCGGTTGTCAACAGATTTTTCAATATTTGCTTTCACCTTGTTTTCGTAACCGGAGTAGGTATGCACAACATACCATTTTGCCTCTTCTGCCATAAAACCTCTCCTTTTATGTTTCGATTCCGTTTCGGTTTTTGCTTAGATTCCTTTTGTAATCAGCTGGAACAGCCAAGCAAAGCCTACGTCTAAAACCGACAGGATGATTGTTGTAATCGCTATGAAAACCAAAATGATAAGCGTATTATGCAATAACTGCTCTCTGTTCGGCCAGGTTACCTTTTTCATCTCCGCCTTTGTTTCGCGGAAAAATTTCATTATACCGCGCTTCTTTGCCGGAGTTGTATTGGTTGTATCTGCCATAATCTACACTCCTTTTCTCTTATTTGGTTTCCTTATGCAGTGTGTGCTTTCTGCAGAATCTGCAATATTTGTTCATTTCCAGTCTGTCCGGATCATTCTTTTTGTTCTTCATAGTATTGTAGTTACGCTGTTTGCACTCAGAACAAGCTAAGGTAATTTTAACTCTCATGCCCTCACACCTCCGTTTATTTACATGCGTTTTCTCGGAAAGCGACCTCAAAAATTTGAACACAAAAAAAAGATGTCACTTCTCATCTCATTTATTATACCAGGAAATCTTTCAAAAGTCAAGTGTTTTTTTCTTATTTTTTATTTGACCTTGTTTTTCGCAGTAAATGCAACTTTTTGATGTGATTGCATTTACTTTGAAAATTTACGTATTTTTCAAATGTGTTTAAAAAGCAAACAGGCTTCTCCCCTTCACAATACCCTGTTGATGCTCTTTGGTATCCGTGTCCAAAATAAAAAAAAGGGGGGGTGTAAAAAAAGAGTGCAGAACACTCCAAACGCGCCCGACAGCATACTGGCGTACTCCGAGCGGCGCGCATGGAGTGTAGTTCAAGGGCAACAATGATAGAAATCCGCAAAACTGCGGATTTCAACCAAAATAATTTACTTTTAAGACATTTAAGCCCTTGAACGGTCTGTGCCTTTTTTGACATCCCCTTTTAGTTTCCCTTATGTTTTTCCTCTATCGTTTCTGCGATCATCATATCCTTGACCTTCATCAGCCTTGTGA
>RQCD01000201.1 GCA_008668455.1 Clostridia bacterium | reverse complement strand
TACTATAACAGCTCCGAACCGCACGGACTGATTGCAGTCGGCGGCGAGGACGCAGAGCTTTATGCTATTGTTGTAAATACAAATAAGGAGGATGAGGCGCTGCATGTTGCACCAAGCGGACACAAGACGGTGGAGGCAGTTCGTGCGGATCAGCCGGAATCCAGCATCTACAAGCGGTTCGTAGTAACCGAAAAGGACGAGCAGAAACGCTTAAAGTCAATCTCTTTTAAAAACGAGGAGCATTTCAACTTTGCCTTTGACGTGGTGGACGAGCTTGCAAAGAAATGTCCGGATAAGGTGGCAATGGTCTATGTCGCAAACGACAAATCCGACCGGAAGTTTACTTTCTCGGATATCAGCCGTTATTCCTCTATGACTGCGAACTATTTCCGTTCCTTAGGAATCAAAAAGGGCGACAAGGTTATGCTGGTGTTAAAGCGGCACTATCAGTTCTGGTTCTCGATTCTGGCGCTGCATAAGATCGGCGCAGTCGTGATCCCGGCAACCAACCTTTTGGTACAGCATGACTTTGAATACCGGTTTGCCGCAGCACATGTTTCCGCTATTGTCTGCACCGCAGACGGCGACGTGGCACACCAGGTTGACCTGGCGGCAGAAAACTGTCCGACGCTGAAAACCAGAATTTTAGTCGGCGGAGAACGCGAAGGATGGCATGATTTCAATGCCGAGCTTCCGCTCTACAGCGACAGCTTCCCCCGTCCGGAGGACGCAGCCTGCGGCAGCGATACTATGCTGATGTTTTTCACCTCCGGTACCACCGGATATCCGAAAATTGCGGCTCATAACCACAAGTATCCCCTGGGGCACTTTATCACCGCAAAATACTGGCATAATGTAAATCCGGACGGAATCCACTTTACGATCTCCGATACCGGCTGGGGCAAGGCTCTCTGGGGCAAGCTCTACGGACAGTGGCTCTGCGAGGCAGCAGTCTTTGTCTATGACTTTGATAAATTTAATGCAGACGACATCCTGCCGATGTTCGCAAAATATCATATCACAACCTTCTGTGCACCGCCGACTATGTATCGGTTCTTCATCAAGGAGGATCTTTCCAAATACGATCTTTCCTCTTTGGAATATGCAACCGTTGCCGGCGAGGCATTAAATCCGGAGGTGTACGAGCAGTGGAAAAAGGCAACCGGCTTAAAGCTGATGGAGGGCTTCGGTCAGACCGAAACCACCCTGACCATTGCAAATCTGCGCGGCATGACGCCAAAGCCCGGTTCTATGGGCAAGCCGAGTCCGCTGTATGACGTACAGATCCTGCTGCCGGACGGTACTCCTGCCGGCGTGGGTGAAACAGGCGAAATCGTGATCAAAACATCCGACACCGTTCCCTGCGGACTGTTTAAGGGATATTATGAAAATAAGGAAAAAACCGACGAGGTTTGGTACGACGGTTACTACCACACCGGCGATACCGCCTGGATGGACGAGGACGGCTACTTCTGGTATGTCGGCAGAATTGATGATGTGATCAAGTCCTCCGGCTACCGGATCGGACCCTTCGAGATCGAAAGCGTCATCATGGAATTGCCGTACGTTCTGGAATGTGCAATCACACCGGTTCCCGATCCGATCCGCGGTCAGGTTGTAAAGGCAAGTATTGTTCTGGTAAAGGGCAAGGAAGCCTCCGACAATCTGAAAAAGGAAATCCAGACCTACGTTAAGACGCACACCGCGCCATATAAATATCCGAGAGTGGTAGAATTTATGAAGGAATTGCCGAAAACCATCAGCGGAAAGATCCGCCGCGTTGAGCTGAGAGAGAAGGATAGCAGGAATGAAAATAATTGACGCACACGCACACATCTTTCCGGACAAAATTGCGGGAAAAGCAGTGGCGTCAATCGGACACTTTTACGAAATGGATACCATGACACACGGCGGAAGAACCGAGGATCTCCTATCCTCCGGGGACGCCGTGGACAAATTCCTGGTATTTTCCACTGCGACTACCGCAAAGCAGGTGGAAAGCATCAACCGTTTTATTTATGGCGAATGCGAAAAGCATCCGGAAAAACTGATCGGGCTTGGGACGATGCACCCGGATTATGAAAATTTCCGGGAAGAAATGCACTGGCTCAAAGCACATGGCATCTGCGGCATTAAGCTGCATCCGGATTTTCAGCATTTTGCAATTAACGATGAAAGAATGATGGACTTTTACGGATTTCTGGCAGAGGAGCATATGTTTCTTCTGACGCACAGCGGCGACCACCGCTACTCCTTTTCCAATCCGGATAAGGTGGCGGATGTGGCAAAGCGTTTTCCAAAGCTGAAAATTATCGCCGCACACTTCGGCGGATGGAGTGAATGGGATAAATCCCTGCACATCTTAAATCTTCCGAACGTGTATTTTGACACAAGCAGTACGTTCCCCTTTATCGGCACGGACATTATGCAAAAAGCATTGAAGCAGGTAGATCCGTCTCATCTTTTCTTCGGTTCGGATTTTCCGATGTGGGATCCGAAGGAGGAGATAGACACGATCAAAGCCTTAAATCTCGGAGAAAAGCTGACAGAGGACATTTTGGGCAATAATTTTGCCGCATTCTACCGTCAGGTTCAGGAGGATGCAGGATGCAGATAAATTGCGAATACTGTGTAAATTATACCTATGACGAGGACATGGAATACTACACCTGCGCTATGGATTTAGATGAGGACGAAATGCGCCGTTTTGTACAAGGCACATTTCAATCCTGTCCCTATTTCCGGCAGGGCGATGAATATACCGTTGTCCGCAAACAAATTTGATAACGTCTTATTTTCCCCCATAGACCGCTGCGCCGACTCGTAAGGTGTGGCGGTCACTTTTATGCAAAGTCTCTGTCCTATATAAGTATTGATAAACAAAAAATATACAATTTTAAAGATAATTATGCATAAATAGAACTGTACCTAACATAAAAAATTATATTCCCTTACAAATACATTTTGTGGGGGGAGTAATTTTATGTTAAGTTTTAATTCTAATTTCAACGATATCTTCCAAGTTCCTTGATTATTACTTAGCTCTGTTCTATTGGATTGAGAAGAATAAGCATAAATCTTACCTTGAACAAGCCTATGACATAATCACTCTGTTATCCAATCAGGCTAAAAAGATACCACTTAACAAGTTCAAAGATAAGCCTCTATCCTTTGACTTAAAAGGTATATTAAACTAACAAAATTGTAAATTTTATCTCTACAACGTGACAAATCAGTAAAATTATGCTATAATATAATCATAGTTAGGAGATTTTTACTATTTTCCCGTATATACAGCAAAAAAAGAGTTAGACAAATAAAAATTTGGAGGAGGTTTTACATATGAAGTGTCCAAGTTGTGGAGCGGAGACACAAGGCAAGTTTTGCGAGTATTGTGGAAGCGAAATACCACAAGAGAAATCCACCGTGAATATCACAAATAACTACTATGGTGGTGTCACTCCTCAGGAGCATATTGAGGTTGACAACAATTTTGGTAAATGCCCCAAGTGTGGCAATTCCAAAATTACCTTTAAGAGAGAGCGAGTAGGAACTGCAACACAATCTCGTTCCCGCAAGAACTATATTGTTCCTGGCAGACAAGGTCAGTCAGTTAGTCAGTCTGCATACAGAACAGTTGGTGTTTGTCATAACTGTGGGTATACTTGGAACCCCAATACAACTAACAAGGGTTCTGGTAAAAAGACATGGTTGTGGGTTCTTGGTTGGATTTGCATTTTCCCACTTCCTCTCACTATATTGCTATTGAGAAATAAGGATATGAAACCTGCGGTTAAATATGGAATTATCGCCGTTGCTTGGGTTCTGTTCTTTGTCATTGGTATGTCTGGCAACAGCGAAACCGATGTGCCTCAAACAGACACACCCCTGTCCTATAACGAAAGTGTGCAAGGAACGCAAACAACTGACACCACAACCGACAGCACGGTTAATAATACAGAGGATAATACAACTGATACATCCAGCACCGAAACCACTCCTATTGTCTATGCCGAAGATGCGGTGGTTAACAGATTTATTACCGAGTTTAATAGCATCTCTACATTTGAAATAACCGACGTTTCCAAAGGCAATATTAGGACAAAGTATTTTGGTTATGCAAACGGCAGATACCTTGAAATGATAAATGCTAATGGTGCTGGTACAGCAGCATTTTGCTTGACAATCAACGGCGGTCAAGAGGCAAGCGACAAACAAACTATGTATGAAGTGTTTAGAGAGGCGGTCAAAATCCTTGACCCGTCAATCACAGACGAAATGATTGACACCGCACTCGCAGAGTTTGATAACAAAGATGTCTTGATTGAGGGGTATAGTCTTGGCGACAGTGTTACTATTACTTATGTACCGACCAAAGAGCTGTCCTATGGAAAGAACTCTTGCAGAATTGACGTTTCTGCATTAAACTACAAATAATTGCGAAAATATTTTGAAATTCCAAGTATTGATTGACAAATTCCAATTTGTTGAACAAAACAGCACATATTATATGAAAAGGAGCAAGGTATATTCTAACCTCGCTCCTTTTCATTTGCCATTGTGTATTCACAAAAATGAATAAAAATGTCAATTATACAGACCAATACTCATATAGGACAGAGACTATGCAAAAAAGGACAATCCCTCAGTCAGCTTTGCTGACTGAGGGATTGTCTCCCGTTATTGCAGTCCCTTCAAAAACTCCTTTGGAGAAACTCCAACCAATCTTTTAAACACCTTAGAAAAATACAGCGGATCGGAAAAGCCGCACAGAGCGGAAATATCCTTTATACAGGTCACGTTCTTTTCCATCAGAGAACAGGCATTCTGAATCCGGACGGTGTTGATATACCGCCGGACAGTCATATGCATATCGCGCTTAAAAACCGAGGAAATATAATTTTTATGATATGCGCATTCCCGGCTCAAAAGCTCCAGCGACAGCGCCGGATTTTGCAGCTCGTCGTCAATCATTTTCTTAATCTTCGGAACGATGCTCTCCTGATCCTTTGTTTTCTCTGCCGCCGTTCTTTTTTCAATCACCGAGAGCGTATACAAAAGCGTGCTTTCCGAAATCATATCCAGATTTTTTTCATCTGCTAAAAAGAAAAACTGCTTCCAGATTTCCAGAATTTCCGGACAGCCCGGAAAATACGAATGCCCGGCACAAATCCCGATCCGGTCTGACAGCATATATGCGCGCACGCCTAAATAGCTGATATAAAAATACTGAAATCCCTCTCCCGACTCAATGGCATACGGAACGGAGGGAAACGTGAAAAAAACATCCCCCGGCGCAAGCGGAAGCTTTCCTGCGGTAGTATGCAAAAACCCCTCTCCTGCCGTTACGCAGTGTGCCTTATAAAGCGCGTCAATCCGAAAGCCGTCCGCATTCTGCGGTTCTGTTTCCAGCACAAAATGAATTGTATTGATCACATCCGGCGCAGGCTCAAACGATACATATTTACAAATATTCCTCTCAGACATTCCGCATCCCTCCTAAAATCCATCATAACACAAATGAAAGTAAAATACAAGATAAATCTTTGATTTTTCCATATATAACTGTTATTTTTACATTTACAAAAAGGTTTTTCTTTGATATGATGAAGTCAGAAAGTGAGGAATGCATATGAAAAAGATCAGAATCGGTGTTTTTGGCGCATACCGCGGAACAAGCATGATCTCCTACTGCGAAGTGTCCGACTGTGCAGAGGTGGTTGCCATCTGCGACAAATGGGAGGAGGCGCTGGAAATTCAAAAAGAAAACCTAAAGGATGACCGGATTACCTATTATCATGATTTTGAGGACTTTATCAGGCATGACATGGACGCAGTTGTGCTTGCAAACTATGCCACAGAGCATGCACCCTTTGCCATCCGCTGTCTTGAGCGCGGACTGCATGTCTTTTCCGAGGTGCTCCCGTGCCAGACGATGAAGGAGGCAGTGGAGCTGATCGAGGCAATTGAAAAATCCGGCAGGATATATGCCTACGGCGAAAACTACTGCTATATGCCGGCTGTCTATGAGATGCGCCGTCTGTACCGCGAGGGAAAAATCGGAGAATTTGAGTATGGCGAGGGCGAATACATCCACAACGGCGAGCCGTTCTGGCCGTCGGTTACCTATGGCGAGCGCGACCATTGGCGCAACGATATGTATATTAACTTCTACTGCACCCACTCCATCGGTCCGATCATTCATATGACCGGTCTGCGCCCGGTTTCGGTTGTCGGCTTTGAAAGCCTGAAAAATGAAAGAAAGCTCCGCGTCGGTGCAAAATCCGGATTGTTCGGCATTGAAATGATTACCTTGGAAAACGGCGGTATCATCAAGAGCATCCATGGCTGGCTTTACAAAAATTCCATCTGGTATACCGTCTACGGCTCAAAGGGGCGGATGGAAAGCGCAAGAGAGGACGCAAAATGCGGCGACGTGCATAAAATCTATGTGAACGCAGACAAATACTCCGGAGAATACCAGGATGAGCATTTGGAATGCTATGAGCCGGTCAGCTACGATCCGGAAAAGGTGGAAGCCTTCGGACACGGCGGTTCGGATTATTACTGCATTGATCAG
>RQCD01000040.1 GCA_008668455.1 Clostridia bacterium | reverse complement strand
TGTCTGAATATCACAAAGTATTTAAAGGACGGAGAAAATGATCTGACAGTTTGCGCTTATGATGATGTCCGGAGTGGAAATCAGCCGGCAGGAAAACAGTCTGCAAAGCTTGAATCCTACGGATGCTTTTACACCCGGACAACCGGCATTTGGCAGACGGTTTGGATGGAGGCAGTAGAGGAGAGCTATATTCAATCGATCAACTATCTGTCCGACCCGGAAAATGCCGCTGTGACGGTACAGGTTAAGGTATCGCCGGCATCCGTCGGGAAAACGCTGACTGTTTTGGCGTCATGGGACAAAAAGCCTGTCGGAACGGCAAGCGCAAAAATTACAGCCTGCCAGATGAATCTGACCGTGCAATTATCCGAAACGCAGTTATGGGATGTCGGAGCGGGAAATCTGTACGATACAGAATTGCGAATTTCAGACGGAGTGTCCGTTTTAGATGAGGTGAAAAGCTATTTTGGATTGCGCAGCGTTGGTTTAGGAAAACGCGCCTTTTATCTGAATGGCAGACCGGTTTTTGGCAGATGGGTTTTAGATCAGGGCTTTTATCCGGATGGAATTTACACCGCGCCGAGTGATGACGCACTTCGTGCCGATGTGGAAAATTCTATGAAATTAGGCTTTAACGGCGCACGTCTGCACGAGAAAATGTTTGAGCCGCGGTTTTTATACTGGGCAGACAAGCTTGGCTATTTGGTTTGGGGCGAGCATGCAAACTGGGGACTGGATATTGCAGAGCCGGGACAGATCATGCATTTTCTCCCGGAATGGATCGAGGGTGTGGAGCGCGACATGGCGCATCCGTCTATTATTGGCTGGTGCCCGTTTAATGAGACATGGGGTGACCGCGACGGACGGATGCAGTGTAACGATGTGCTTCGGATCACTTATTTGGCAACGAAAGCAATTGACCCGACCAGACCGGTGATTGATACCAGCGGAAACTATCATGTTATGACTGATATTTATGATGTGCATGATTATGAACAGGATCCGCAGAAATTTTCCGAGTACTATAGCCGTATTGCAGAGGGCATTGTTGTTGATCAGACAGAGCGTATGGAGGCATGGAAAAACCGGCAGAAATATCAGGGTGAGCCGTTCTTTGTCAGCGAGTACGGTGGAATCTACTGGAATACAGAGGATAAAAACGGCTGGGGTTACGGAAATGCTCCGGAAAAGGAAAAAGAATTTTTAGACCGCTATGACGGCTTAACCACGTCCCTTTTGGAAAATCCGTATGTGCTTGGCTTCTGTTATACACAGCTCTATGATGTGGAGCAGGAGAAAAACGGTTTAATGACCTACGACCGCAGATTTAAATTTGACCCGGAAATCATCCGAACAATCAACCAGAAAAAGGCGGCAATTGAAGAAGAATAAAAAAATGTCTTGAAATTCATGCAGAAATATAGTAAAATATAGGATAGAGAATAAAAAAGGACGATTTTTGCATGAGAAGAATTTTTTGTGTTGAGGATGATGAAAGCATCCGGGAATTAATTGAATACACGCTGACGCGGTTTGAGTTTTCTGTACGCGGCTTTGAGTGCGCGTCGGACTTTTTTGCGGCGCTGGAGGAGGAGATGCCCTCTTTGGTGCTGTTGGATCTGATGCTGCCGGATTTAGACGGCATGGAGATCTTAGAAAAACTCAAATCCGCGCCGGCAACGGAAAAGCTACCGGTGATTCTATTAACGGCAAAATCCGGACGGGTGGATAAGATCAAGGGGTTAGACAGCGGTGCGGATGATTATATCACAAAGCCGTTTGATATTATGGAGCTTGTCTCGCGTACCAATGCTGTTTTGCGGCGGTGCGAGAGCAGGGAGCAAACGCGTTTATGCTATCAGAGTATCCGCCTGGACCGTCCCAGCCGCCAGGTGTTTGTCGGTGAGTGTGAAATTCCGCTCACCTTTAAGGAATTTGAAATTTTGTCGCTCTTTTTAGCAAATCCGGGTATTGTATTTTCCCGTGAAACGCTGATGAACCGGATCTGGGGAGTTGATTTTAAGGGCGAGAGCAGAACGGTGGATGTGCATATCCGAACGCTCCGGCAAAAGCTGGGCGCAGCAGGAGATTGTATCGAGACAATACGGAATGTCGGATATAAAGTAGGGTAAAATGAAAAAAAATTCAAAAAAACTCTTTACATTTGCATGATTATCCGTTATAATATAAATAATAAGAGGGAGTAGCTAACGGATTTTCCGTTTTAACGAGCGTCAGTACGATTGCCGAGGGCAATCCGCGGTTAAATGAAAAAGCGAGACTTTTATGGTGTGTTTTTGATACCATAAAAGTCTTTTCTCTTTGGATAAAATGAAAGGATGAAAAATATGGAAATATTGTTTGAAAATTTGCTTGCCTTAGAGTGGCAACAGATTGTGATGTGGGTAATCGGAGGGATTTTGATTTATCTTGCGATTGTAAAGGATATGGAGCCGTCGCTGCTTTTGCCGATGGGATTTGGTGCGATTCTGGTCAATCTGCCGTTTTCCGGTGCAGTGGAAACGGTGGAAACACTTTTTAATGCCGGAATCGCAAATGAATTATTTCCGCTTTTGCTCTTTACCGGAATCGGTGCGATGATTGATTTCGGACCGCTGCTATCGAACCCGAAGCTGATGCTATTTGGTGCAGCAGCACAGTTTGGAATTTTCTTTACTCTTAGCATTGCAACGCTGTTGGGCTTTGATTTAAAGGATGCAGCGTCGATTGCGATTATCGGAGCGGCAGACGGTCCAACCTCAATTTTTGTAGCAAATACGCTTCATTCAAGCTATCTGGGCGCAATTATTGTGGCGGCATATTCCTATATGGCATTAGTGCCGATCGTACAGCCGCCGGTCATTAAGCTTTTAACCACCAAAAAAGAACGCCTGATCCGAATGCCGTATGAACCGGTTGCTGTGTCTAAGACAACGAAAATTCTATTCCCGATTTGTATTACGGTGATTACTGGTCTGATCTCGCCGCAGAGTGTGGCTCTGATTGGTTTTCTGATGTTCGGAAACCTGATCCGGGAATGTGGTGTTCTGGATTCTCTGTCCGAAACAGCGCAAAAGGTACTTGCAAATCTGATCACGCTCTTTCTGGGAATTACCGTTGCCTTTAAAATGCAGGCGTCAGACTTTTTGACGGTGCAGACGATGTTAATTATCGGTCTGGGACTGATTGCCTTTATTTTTGATACTGCCGGCGGCGTTATTTTTGCAAAAATCTTAAATCTGTTCTTAAAACAGAAGATCAACCCAATGATTGGTGCAGCCGGAATTTCCGCATTCCCGATGTCGGCACGTGTGGTGCATAAGCTCGGCTTGGAGGAGGACTGCCAGAATTACCTTCTGCCGCATTCGATCGGTGTCAATGTTTCCTGACATATTGCCTCGTTCTTGGCAGGCGGTCTGGTTTTAAGTATTGTAACAAAGATTCTGTAAGGGGGTATCAGAATGAATTTAGCATTATTTGAACAGTCACTAATGATCATGGGAAAGGGTATGCTTGGAATTTTCATTGCAACTCTGGCAATGATATTGGTGATGGTATTACTCAATAAGCTTACAAAGAAATAAAAAAGAATCCCCGGAATATGCTTTGGTTCAGCACAAAGCTTTCCCGGGGATTCTTTCTATGTCCATAGAGAATTTATGATAACAAAATGCAAGCATCATTCTTTATAAAACAGTATAACATGCATGTAATTTATTAGCAGGCTAAACTGACTCCCATATAGAGAATCGCAGCAGAAGCGATCAGACTGACAGCATTTTTGCCTCTGAGGCTAACACATACGAGGAAAAAAAGCAAATTATATGCGGAAATTAAAAAAATTTTAAGAAAAAATTGACAAAATGTCTAAAAGAACTTGACGAAATGACTTTTTCGCTATATAATAT
>RQCD01000212.1 GCA_008668455.1 Clostridia bacterium | reverse complement strand
GTTATAGTCTCCGGGAATCCTTTTTGAAAGCGGTAGATTCCGTTATACACCTGACTTCTGCGCGCATCCATAATCGGACAGATCAGCCCGTCTGCATAAGGCAGGTTATAACTAAGCGCCTCTAAGGTGTTGACTCCCACCACCGGCTTGTTGACCCCATGTGCGAGACCCTTGACGGCGCAAACACCGATCCGGAGTCCGGTAAACGATCCCGGACCGCTTGCGGCTGCAAAAACATCAATATCTGAAACCGACAGCTCACAGCTTTTAAAAAGCCCGTCAATCATCGGCATCAGCGTTTCCGAATGCGTTTTCTTGTGGTTTAACACCATTTCGCAAATCAGCTTATCCTCCTCACAGATTGCCGCAGACGCGACACTTGCAGAGGTTTCCACTGCTAATATTTTCATTCTTTTATCTCCTCAATGATGATTTCACGATAGTCCTCTCCCTTTTCCAGATCTTTCAGAATCCGGACAGCATACCGCTCCGGCGGCAGTATCTCACGAATCAGCTCCGACCACTCAATCACACAGACTCCCTCTGAATTGATATATTCCTCATAGCCGATTTCGTACATTTCGTCACAGTCGCAGATACGGTAGACGTCAAAATGATAAAGCGGCAGCCTGCCCTCATAGCAGTTTATAATCGTAAAGGTCGGACTGCTGATATAATCGGTAATACCCAATCCCTTTGCCATGCCCTGCACAAAGGCTGTTTTTCCTGCGCCTAAGTCCCCGTCTAAGGTTACCACCGATCCGGGAGAAAGACGCTTTGCAAAAGCTTCCGCAAATCTTTTTGTTTCCTCCGGACTGTTTGATTGATATTTCATACCCCTGTCCCCTTAGAATAACCCGGTAATCACACCGTTTTCGTCAATATCCATCCGATCTGCCGCAGGCGCTTTCGGAAGTCCCGGCATAACCATAATATTACCGGTTTCAGCCACGATAAACCCTGCACCGTTTGAAACACGAACGCGGGATACGGTGACTTCAAAATTCTCCGGTCTGCCTAAAAGCGCAGGATTATCAGAGAGGGAATACTGGGTTTTTGCCACGCATACCGGCATATGATCCAATCCGAATTTCTCTAATGCCTTGATCTCATCTTCTGCCTTTACCGTATAAACCGCGCCTTTACCGCCGTAAATTTCACGCACGATCACATCGATTTTTTCCTTGATGGAAAGTGCGGTATCATAAAGCGGAGTATAACAAGACGGTGTATTCAGGGCTGAAAGCACCTTTTTCGCAAGGTCAAGTCCGCCCTCGCCGCCCTTTGCAAAAACTTCAGAAAGCGAGCATTCCACACCATATTCCCGGCAGGTATCAATCACAAGCTGCAATTCCTCCTCAGAATCCGTATCAAACCGATTGAGCGCTACCACAACTGGAACACCGAATTTCTGCATATTTTCAATATGTTTTTTCAGATTCGCAATTCCCTTTTGAAGCGCGTCCACATTCGGTTCTTTCAGTTCTGTTTTTGGGATTCCGCCGTTATATTTTAAAGCACGAACCGTTGCCACAATCACAACCGCATCCGGTGATAATCCTGCCATCCGGCACTTAATGTCCATAAACTTTTCCGCACCGAGATCTGCGCCAAAGCCTGCTTCGGTCACCACATAATCAGAAAGCTTTAAGGCAAGCTTTGTTGCCATTACGCTATTGCAGCCATGTGCAATATTCGCAAACGGGCCGCCGTGGATCAGACAGGGCGTATGCGCTAAGGTCTGCACTAGATTCGGCTTGATCGCATCCTTCATCAGCACCGCCATTGCACCCTCTGCATGCAGATCGTGCGCGGTAACAGGTTCGCCGCTCCGGTTATAGCCGATAATAATTCTGCCAAACCGCTCCTTTAAATCCTGCAAATCTCTGGCAAGACATAAAATCGCCATAATCTCCGACGCAACGGTGATCATAAAGCCATCCTCGCGCGGCTGACCATTCGCCTTTCCGCCCAACGCAACCACCACCTGCCGCAGCGCACGATCGTTCATATCTAAAACGCGTTTCCAGACAATATTTGAAACGTCAATATCCAGAGCATTTCCCTGGTGGATATGATTATCAATCATAGCAGAAAGCAGATTATTTGCCGCAGTGATCGCATGGATGTCGCCGGTAAAGTGCAGATTAATATCCTCCATCGGAACAATCTGACTGTAGCCGCCGCCTGCCGCACCGCCTTTAATTCCCATCACCGGTCCTAAGGACGGCTCACGAAGCGCCAGCACACATTTTTTTCCTAGCAAGCTCAACGCATCCCCCAAACCAACCGTCGTGGTCGTTTTTCCCTCGCCTGCCGGGGTGGGATTAATCGCCGTCATTAAAATCAGCTTTCCGTTTGGGTTGTTTTTTGTTCTTTGGATCAGCTCATCCGACATTTTTGCTTTGTATTTTCCGTACAGCTCCAAATCGTCTGACGGAATTCCGATTTTTTCTGCAACCTGTACAATCGGAAGCATCTCGGCTGCCTGGGCAATTTCAATATCTGTAAGCATAATTCCCTCCTGTTAAAAAAAGAAAGGCTCTGCAAGTCACCCTTGCCTTACGGCATATGGCTAATGCACAGCCCTGTTGATTATTGATTGTTATAGTTTGCTTTTTCCTGCTGAACTTCGCGGATCAAAGAGTCTAAGCCATGCTCCAGCTCAGAGAGACGATCGTTTACATATTGATCCAGGGAGGTCTGAATTTCAGCCTGGCGATTCTGCGCCTCTGCAACAACGGAATTTGCCTGCTCATATGCCTGACGGGTGATTTCATTTTCATCCACCATCCGGACAGCCTCCTCCTCTGCATTCTTTACCGTAGCTTCTGCCTTTGCCTCTGCCTCGGATAAAATTCTCTGACGCTCGCCCTTTAACCATTTTGCTTCCTTTACCTCATCCGGATAAACCAGACGCATTTCCTGGATATAGTCCATGATGTCATCCTTGTCCACCAGGATTTTTCCGCTTAACGGAACAACCGGCGCTTTCTCAATTGTTTCCTCCATCATGTCGATAATTTCCATAATATCCATTGTTACATTCTCCTTTACTGATATTTTTCTTCTATTTTCGGAATGATTGCATGCGGTATCAGACCGTTTAATTCTCCACGATACTTTGCAACCTCCTTGACCATACTGGAGCTGATATACGAAAACTTCGTATCTGTCATTAAAAACATTGTTTCAAACTCCGGATTGAGTGCCTTATTTAAAAGTGCCATCTGAAATTCGTACTCGAAATCAGATACGGTTCTGAGTCCCTTAACGATAACGCTTGCGTGGTTCTGCTTTGCAAAATCCACCAAAAGACCGCTGAAAATATCACAGGTTACATTCGGAAGATCTTCAGTCACCTGCTGAATCATCAGCTTTCGTTCCTCTGCCCGAAAAACCGGATTCTTGTTAATATTATCCAAAACACCGACAATCAGCCGATCGTACAGCTTTGCGGCTCGTCGGATAATATCTAAATGTCCGTTTGTAATCGGGTCAAAGCTTCCGGGATAAACTGCAATTCTCAAATTTCTCGATCCTCCCTTTCGCTTTCGTACATCTGATAAGCTGTTACATAACTTCTGCCGTACTTCCGCTGCTTGAGTACCGAAAAATGCGAAAACTCGCCGTGGTCATCGGTGGAGTCGCTTTCCAGCACAACAATCCCTCCCGGATGCAGCAAACCAGGCAGCTTGTCCATCACCGGCGAAATCAGACCTTTGTTATACGGCGGATCTAAGAATACAAGATGAAATTTCCTTTTTTCTGTCTCCAAAAACCGCTCCGCAGACTGTTTCACAACCCTTGTACGTCCCTCCATAT
>RQCD01000210.1 GCA_008668455.1 Clostridia bacterium | reverse complement strand
CCTTTAACTGCTCAATAATCTCCTCAGCTGTCGGTTCGCGCTTAAGCCATAAATCCAGCTGATCCACACCGGAGGGCGTAAACCGGATGCAGAAGCTGCAATGATTGGTGCAGCGGTTGGTCACATTCACATATAATTGGTTCTGATAATGATAAACAAGATTCATAGCGCTCATAATTTATTCCTCCTCCTGAATATGAAAGCACTTCTTTGCATTTTCGTAAGTAATTTTTTCAATTTCCTCCTCCGGAATCCCTTTGATTTCGGAAAGCTTCTTCACCACATACCGAAGATAGGAGGAATCGTTCCGCTTTCCGCGGTATGGCTCCGGGGTCAGATAGGGGCAGTCAGTTTCAACCAGAAGCCTGTCAAGCGGCACAAATTCTGCATTTTCCACCGTCCGGCGCGCATTCTTAAAGGTCAGTGAGCCGCCGAAGGCAATATACATTCCCCAATCTAAAATTTCCTTTGCCATCTCCGCACTTCCGGCATAGCAATGAAACACACCGCCGATTTTTGGGATATTGTGTGCACGGAGGATATCCATCGTGTCCTTGTGTGCATCCCTGTCGTGAATGATGACAGGAAGGCTTAACTCCTCCGCCAGCTCCAGCTGCCGGGAAAACCACCCCTTTTGGAGCTTTCGCGGAGAGTTGTCGTAAAAAAAGTCCAGACCGATTTCTCCGATTGCTTTCACCTTTTGATGCTTTGCTGCTTTCCGAAGCGTATCAAGATCCTGCATTTTCATCGTAACGGCATCGTGCGGATGCACGCCGACAGACGCATACAAAAACGGGTACTTGTCCGTCAATGCCAGGATCGGCTCTATTTCCTCCATCGCTGCGCATGCGTTCATCACCATGCCGACATTCTTCTCTGCCAGTCCGGCTAAAACTGCGTCCCGATCCTCAGAAAAACGGTCGTCATTATAGTGTGCATGAGAATCAAAGATCATAAACATTCCCTCTTTCTAAAACCATGTCTCAAAAATCAGCAGAGCGTTATACAAAACCACCGCCCCGGCGCAGACAACCGCCATGGGAGTCAGTCTCATTTTCTCCCGGTGCGTTTCCCGAACCGGAACGCTGCGCGTCCGCATCAGGCGCAGATAAACGCAAAAAAGCACCGGGAACAAAGCCATGCCCGAAACCGCAATTGCACTCACTGCCGCCTCCGGCAGATATTCTTCTGCTAAAAGCAGCAGCAGCGTCAGAAAATTGTTGCCTGCATGTACAAAAACCGCTGCACCGATCGCCCCGGTCATCACACGCACCGCCGAAAGCAGAAGCCCCAGCATAAAAATCACCGGAATCTGCCGGAGATCAAAATGCATCAGTGCAAAGCCTGCCGCCGGTACAAAAATCATCGCCGCCGTTCCGTAGGGACGAACCAGCTGCACCAGCAGTCCGCGGCAGAATAACTCCTCCATCACCGGGGCAGCAATACAGACCACTGCAGCCTGCTTGAAAAAGGTCAGTACGCTGTCTGCCGCAGCAACCGACTCCGGCTGCCCGCCCATCCATTCGTTCAGACTCTGTAAAAATGGCGCCATCAGGAGCGAGCAAAACTGCTGCATGCAGACCGGCAGTAAAAACAGCGGCAAAATCAACACCGGAGAAAACCGCAGCGCTCCGAAATCCGGCTTGCTTCCGGCAAGCCTTAACTGCCGGATACCGGCATAAACCGGTATGCCGAGCAGCAGCTCTCCCAATAGCATCGCCAAATATGGCAGATTGCGAATCCCCGGAAGCGCCGCTAAAAGACTTCCGGCAAAAATGATCAGCATGCCGAGGAACACCAAGCCCCAGCTTTTATTTATGCCATTTTCCACAGGCAATCACCTCGTCCTCTGTAACAATATAATCCATCGGATAATCCTCCGATTCCAAAAAGCAATCCGGCACAAGCTGAAAAGCATAGCAAAGCGCAACCGTTTTTGCATTCGTTTTCTTTAAAAACCGGTCGTAATACCCTTTTCCAAAGCCGATCCTGCCGCCGCTTCTGTCAAACGCAATCCCCGGCACAAGCACCAGCTCAAGCCGCTCCGGCGCGATCGGCACAACGGTTTTCGGCTCTAAAATACCGTATGCTCCCGGTGCAAGCTCCGCAAAATCCGAAAGCTCTGCCGCAAGCATTCCAAGCGTTTCCGGATCAGAAACCGGAACAGCCGCCGTTTTTCCCTCCCGGAGTGCGGCACGCAAAAGAATAGACGCGTCCGTCTCGTTCTGGCAGGGCAGGTAGGCAAGCACCGTTTTTGCCTGCTTCCATGCCGTAAGCGTTTGAACTCTTTCCGCAATCCGTCTGCTTTTTTCTGCGGCAAGATTTTTTTCCATTTCGCGCCGCTCCTGTTTTTTGATCCTCCGGATTTCTGCTTTGCTCAATACTGCATCTCCTCCGAAAGCGTTTTTGCCGTTTCCGGATTCGTCAGGAGCGAAAGCAGGGTAAATCCAAATTCTGCCGCCGCGCCTGCGCCCTTGCCGGTGACGGTTTTTCCGTCCGTAACCACCTGCTCCGGCAGATGCACCGCGCCGGTCAGATCTTTTTCAAACCCCGGAAAACAGGTTGCCTTTTTTCCTTTTAAAAGTCCGAGCTTTCCTAAAATAGAGGGGGACGCACAAATCGCGGCAAGATAGCAGTTTTTTTCTGCCGCAAGCCGGATCAGCCGGACTGCCCCGGCGCTCTCCGAAATCCGGAAATGCCCCGGTCCGCCCGGCAGAATCAGCATGTCCATCTGCTCCCAGATCACATCCTCCAGCAGAATGTCCGCTTCTACTATAATCCCGTGCGCACCGGTGACGCGCTTTCCATAAACGCCCACCGTCTGCACCTCCATGCCTCCCCGGCGCAGAATATCCACCGGCGTGAGCGCTTCTATTTCCTCAAATCCATCCACAAGCAATTCATAAATCATACAAAAACCCTCCTATACCAACAGCATATTCAAATAATTTTCCTTTTTTGAGAACAAGGAGGACAGCGACTCCGCGTCCCCGGCAATCAGATTCATCCGAACCGCGTCCGAAACGCTGATCAAACCGAAATAAAGCTGAGAAAGCGTTCCGATATCGGTGGTGACGGTTGCCTCCTCCCCGGTTTCCTCAATTCCGTTTTCGCCCTTTTGGAACGTTTTATTGTTTTCCGGAATCAGCCGGTCGATCACCTGCAAACGGAGCGTTTCCGGGAACTCCTCCGCATATGTAGACAGCGCCTCCGATACCCGGTTAATCCGCGCCATGGCAAAGGGCGCAAGCGTCACCGCACTCCGGCTGTCGCAGAAATCCAGATGTGAAAGATCGTCTGCCGGCGCTTTTAAGATAATCTCCTCCACCGTCTGCCGGTGCGCATGCAAAAATCCGATCAGACCCTCATATGCCTCCCGGTTTTTATAGGCAAATTCATAAACGCCAAGCCGCCGGTCCCGGATAATCATCAAAAGATAGCCAATGGTTTCTCCGGCTTCATTATCCAACAGAACGCACTGACCGCCGAAATTCTGCTCTAAATCCTCTAAAATCAGCTCCCATTGCCCCGGACTGCGCAGAGCATAGCCGTTCTTCCCGGCAGTAAATGCCCGGTACACACCCTCTAAGCGGTCTGCTGCCCCCGACAGGTTTTTCGTCCGGACAATTGTTCCCCTGATCCGGTATGGCGGCAGCTCCTCCGGCTTTAAGCGGTATTCCTTATAAAAATAGGCTGTCCGGAAGCCGTAGCGTTCATAAAATTTATAGTCGGACGGAATCACAAGGCTGACAGGATACCCCGTCACACCGGCAACGGTCAGCGCTTCGGTCAGCTGCTGACGTTGGTTTTCCTCCGTCCGGTACTCCGGTAAAAGCGCCATGCCGGAAAGATATGCCGCCCGGACGGTTTTTCCGTTTAACTGAAGTGACAGCGGTGCAAGCGTGCCGCATGCCGCCGCCCTTTTTTCCTCTGTTTTAAAAATGAACGTTTCCTCCGGCACAAAGCATTTTTCAAAATACCAGTCGATAAAGGACTGGTGATAATGAAAGGATGCGGCCCATAATGCCTTTAAGGCTTCCTTGTCCGCTCCGGACGCTGTAAATCTTTCCATCATTTTAACATCTTCCTTTCCGTTTTGGGGGACAATCCCTCTATTTATTCTTTTCCCGTAACCAGGTTAATTTCTGTTTCGTTGCCTGTTTCATTAAGCTTTCCAATGCGGTGCGGTCTTTGCTGATCAGTGCGGTTTTCACCTGCTCCAGGCAATCTTCAAATTCCGAGATCCGCCCGATCAGTGCGCTGCGGTTTTCCAGGAAAAGCTCGCTCCACATAACATCATTTAACACCGCAAGCCGCGTGCAGTCTCTAAGGCTCCCGGCGCTGAATTCTGCGGATTTTTCCAGAAGCGGATGATTGCAGAGCGCGATTGCCACCACATGCATCAGCTGACTGGTGTATGCGATCATCTCGTCATGCTCCTCCGGCGTTGTCTCCACCACCCTCCGGCAGCCGATATGCTCTGCATATTCCCGGACAAGCTCCACTGCCTCCGGCGAGGAGGTTTTACCGGGGGTAATCAGGTAGGACGCGCCGTCAAACAGGGTGTCGTCCGATCCGGCATAGCCGCCGACCTCTCTGCCTGCCATCGGATGTCAGCCGACAAAAGAGACCCCCTCCGGAATCCAATGCTCGATTTCCGAAAGCAAATATCCCTTAACGCCCGAAACGTCGCTGATTACTGCGCCTTTTTTGAATTTGCCGCGATATTTTTTCACAAAATCCACATTTTTCTCCGGATAGAGACACAGCAGAATGAAATCCGCGTCCTGCACCACCGCCCCTGCGTCGGCTGTTCCCTCGTCGATTGCACCGTCTGCATGCGCCCGGCGCAGGGTTTCCTCATCCAAATCCACACCGATCACCCGGGTGTTCCGGAATCCGTGCATTCTCCGCGCGGCAGAACCGCCGATCAGACCCAATCCTATAATCAGAGTGTTAATAGTAATCCCCCTTGAGGTACGTATCTTTTTTTCTGCCTTGAAATATTTAAAACAATCCCAACTGCAATCAGGTTTGTTAAAAGCGATGTTCCGCCGTAGCTGATAAAGGGGAGCGGAATGCCGGTAACCGGCATCAGACCGATACACATTCCCACATTCTCAAACGTGTGGAAAATCAGCATTGCCGCAACGCCCAGCGCCGCATAATACCCATAGCGCGACTGTGCATTTCTTGCCGCACGGATGCAGCGGAATATGATAAAAAACAGAATGCACACCACAAAAAATGCGCCGATCATGCCCCACTCCTCGGCAATCGTGCTGAAAATAAAGTCGGTATGCTTAGTGGGCAGAATAGAGAGCTGGTTCTGCGTACCCTTTAAAAAGCCTTTGCCGTAAATCTGCCCCGATCCGACTGCAATTTTCGATTGAATCACATTATAGCCGCTCCCCAGCGGGTCAAGATTCGGATGGAAAAACACCTGGATTCTGTGCTTCTGGTATTTGCTCAGTCCGAAAATATAAATAAGCGGCAGGGAAATCGTTCCTAAAATCCCCGCCGGGATGATGTACCGCCAGGAAAGCCCTGCTACAAAAATCAGCACGATAAAGATAAAGGCAAACACCATCGTGCTGCCGGCATCCGGCTGAAGCATAATCAGTCCGGCTAACACGCCGATATGCACGAAAAGACCCAAAAGGGTGAGCGGCTTGTTCAGCGTTTGCTCCACACGCGTCAGATGCCAGGAAAAGGTCAGAATAAAGCCAACCTTGGCAATCTCGGACGGCTGGATTCCAATCGGTCCGATCCGGATCCAGCTCTGCGCCCCCCAGTCGCCCGATTTTCCGATAAACAGCACCAGTACCAGAATTGCCACACAAAAGCCATAAATATATTTTGTCCAGAGTCCGTACTGCTCATAGTCAAATTTGCTTAAAAGAATGCAGAATGCCAGTCCGATGCAAAACGCGCCGCTCTGCACAATCACATTTGTATTACTCTCATAGGAGCGTGTTGCGCTGAAAATGGCACAAAGCCCGATCAGACATGCTAATATGACGGCAAACAAAAGCGCCATATCCATTTTTCTTCCGCTTGGCTGAACCGCCCGGCTGGATTTCATAAATTTCGTCCTTCCATACGTTTTTTTCGTTTTTCTCTCTACCTATTAAAAAATATTTGCGCCCTCTTTAATG
>RQCD01000018.1 GCA_008668455.1 Clostridia bacterium | reverse complement strand
TTTTCTTATCTTTATCATAATCCTATTTCAGAAAAATGTATTTGCACATTCTGCACTTTGTTTTGCACAATCGTACAAAAAACACTTGCAGTCTTACTGCATTTATGATACAATAGAGAAAACGGGAGGTGCGGAAAATGGACTATACCGGTGTGCGCTTAAAAGATACCCTGACAATTCAAAAGCTTTATACGATTCATTATTACGAATTTTCAAAGCAGTATATCTTTCGCGGAGAACGGCACGATTTTTGGGAAATGGTGTATGTGGACCGGGGAGAGATTCATGCCTGTGCAGAGGAACAGGACTATCTTTTAAAGCAGGGAGAGATTCTTTTTCACGAGCCGAACGAGTGGCACAGACTGTATGCAGACGGCGAAACCGCGCCGAACATTGCGGTCATTTCGTTTGCCTGCGCCTCTCCGGCAATGTCCTTTTTCCGAAAAAAAAAGCTGTTTGCCGGTCAGGAGGAAAAGCGGCTGATTTCCCGGATGATTGCAGAGTATCAGAGCGCATTTTCCACGCCGCTGGACAATCCGGACACAAAATCCCTGACACGGCGGAAAAACGCACTCCCCGGCGCAGAGCAGATGATCCGGATCTGTCTTTTGAGGCTTTTGCTCTCCCTTCTCAGAAATGCGCCGCGTTCCGGTCAGAAGGCTTCTCCCTATGAGAAATATTCCAACAGTATGCTGGGGCAGATTCTTGACTTTATGTCAAATCATCTTTCCGAAAACATCACCCTCCGGAAGCTGACCGAATACAGCGGAACAAACCGCACCGCCATTGAAAAAATGTTTCGGGAGAGCTTTTCCATGGGCGCAATTGAATACTTTTCGCGCATGAAAATAGACGCGGCAAAAAAATATCTGCGTGAGGATCATTATAACATCACGCAGATCTCTGAAATTTTAGGCTATTCCGGAATCCACTATTTTTCCCGGCAGTTTAAACGCTTTGTACATATGACCACTACAGAATACTCACTCTCAATTAAGGCTATGATGGAGGAATCAGATACGGATTTTTCTTAAAAACAGAAAAAAATATATTTTTTTTTGCATCACAACAGTTTTTTTTCATTTACCCCTTGACAAAATGCAAAAAATCATTTATAATAATGATGTTGTGCTGACATAGCTCAGAAGGTAGAGCACTACATTGGTAGTGTAGAGGTCACCGGTTCGATTCCGGTTGTCAGCTCCACGTCGGAATGGACTACGCTCCATTCCGATTTTTTTATTACATAAAAAAATCAGTCAGCCGCTCCGTCATTCCTCCTTTGTCGCATAAAGGCACGCTCGGCTCGCCTGTTCGCTTGTTAACGCGCTCTTGGCGGCTCTCTGTCGCTACCACCTTTCTGCGAGTCCGCGTGGGGTTTTTTGGACTTCGCTCCTTTCCGATTTTTCTATTTCAACAGTTTATTACTCCGTTACTCCTGATAAACCGCGCCGCAGATTGTAATTGCTTCGCGGCAGAGAACGGAAAGTGCGTCGATGTAGAAGTCCTGCAAATGCTCCTGTCTGCGATAGCAGGAAAGCTCGGTGCAGGCAAGGATTCCGGTGTCGCATCCGTTTTCCCTTAAATGTGCGTCAATTTTTGCAAAATCCTCCGTATCGCCCGGCAATCCGCGCTTGATCTGTTCGTAAATGATTTTCATCACAAGCCTTTGAATCTCCGGTTTCGGTTTGAAATATTCTACTCCGGCAGCCTGACATTCTTTTTCATATACACCGGTCAGGATCGTTCCGTCGGTGGCAAGGATGCCGAGCCTTTTTCTGCCCTGCTCCTTTGCGGTCAGAACGGTTTTCCGCACCATATGAATCACCGGAACAGAGACCTCCCTCTGCAGCTTGTCCCAAAAATAATGCGAAGTGTTGCAGGGGATGGCAATTGCGCCCATGCCGTTTTCCTCCAGCATTTTTGCATCCTTCAAAAGCAGACGGAAAACCTGCTCCGTATCTCCGGACAGGATTGCACCCGTCCGGTCCGGCATACTGGCATGACTCAAAAGAATCATATCAATGTGCTCCTGGTCGCAGGATGCCATTGTATGCTCAGTGATTTCCCGATACAAAAGCTGACTGGCAAGCGGCCCCATACCGCCGATAATTCCTAATTTTTTCATTCTTATTTCTCCGGTTTCTTTAAATATTTATGGAACTTGTAGTAATGCCCCAGCTGCGATTTATAGAGAAGTATCATTATGCTCTGTGCATGATCATACTTGAAAAACAGCGGATTGACATACTTTTTCTCCCGGATCAGCCGCTTCATCCGATCCTTATAGGCAGGCGCATAGCGGAATGCAACCCCCCTCGGAACAACCATCCAGAGATATTCATTCTTTGCAAAATCCTCGGAAAGCTCGCGGTGGTATACATAATCCTCCACATAGCAGCGCGCAATGTTATGCCCCGATCCGGTGACATAAAAATTACTCCTTCCCTGACGTGTGTTAATCTCAAAAACCTTATATTTCCCGTCCCTCTCGTCAAGCTTGATGTCGAAATTAAAGAAACCGACATAGTGGATTTCCTCCAAAAGCTTTTTAAATTTCATCATCAGTTCTTCTTCATACTCGGTGATAATCACTGCATGATTTCCGATTCCATAGGGCGTGTGTTCCTCTAAGAGAACATGTCCTAAACACATCATCTTCACCTTGGCATTCCGGTCGGCATATCCGGTTAAAACGCGCATATAAGTATCATCTCCGGGAAGAAAATCCTGAATGATCATATGATCGGTATAGCCCGCCTCATACGTCTTTCTGAGAATTGTTCTTAATTCCTGCTCCGATTCTGCGCAGAAAACCTTTTTCTGTCCCTCAAATTTATGACGGTAATACATCACCTGATTTGCCGGCTTGATGATATAGGGGGCGCTAAAGGGCAGCTCCAGATCGTTCCGGTTTTCTTTTGTGCAGATCACCGTTTTCGGATAGTCAATCCCATGCTTTTCACAAAGCGCATAGAATTTTTCCTTATCCATCAGACCCTCCAAAAAGTCGTAGTCTGCATACGGTGCGATCACATTTGCGGAAAATTCGCCCTGATTCTGCGCCAGACATTTTACATAATTATCTCCGCAGCCAATGGCTAAGATAGCCTTTTCCCGGTGCTTTTCCGCAAAATCGTTCACCGTTTTGACAAAGGTTTTCGCCTCGTCCAGACCCGGAACGGCTGTAAAATCAATCAGCCTGCTTAAATAACACGTTCCCTTAGCCGCCTTGCCAAAGCCTATGCTCTGCACACCATACTGCTCATAGAATGCGCGTGCAACGCTATATACATTAATGTCGTTTCCAAACAAAACCGGAATAAACTCGGCTTCTGTGAATTTCATTCTAATCCCTCTTTCAGTTCAATTGCTTTCATTATAGCATGTTTTTCTAAAAAATGCAAGAAGTCCGGCAAAAATAAAACCTCTCGTTTTCCTTTGAGAGGTTTCTGTCTTTAAAACACTGTCCTGAGCTTTACGTCATTTTCTTCCAATGCGCGAATCCATTCCTCGTCCAGCTGAATATCGGTAATTACACAATCAATTTTATCCAGGGTAGAAATCACCGGAACGCCCATTCTTCCAAGCTTTTTACGGTCGCACAGAAAAACGGAGGATTCGGAGCAATCCATCATCGCCTTCTTGATTTCTGCCTCTGATTCGGAATGCTCAGTCAGACCGCGCGCTAAGGTGAGACCCACGCAGGAGAAGAAAAATTTATTGGCATAATAATATTTCCGGATCGTTTCCTCCACCATTCTCCCTTCATAGGAAAGATTTTTATGCAGCAGCCGTCCGCCTGTACAGATCACCTTGATATTCTCGCATTGAGAAAGCTCCGCAACCACACGCTCTGCATTCGTGATAACAGTAACCGACCGTTTATTTTTGATGTTTCTTGCCACATGCAGACTGGAGGTACTGGCATCCAGGAAAATGGTTTCGCCGTCTCTGACCATATCTGCCGCGCATTTTCCGATCTTCTGCTTTCCCTCGAAATTGACCGATTCTCGCTCATGCGTGGACATATCGGCTTCGTTCCCCTCTTCCACGAGGGTTGCGCCGCCGTAGGTGCGGATCAACACCCCCTGCCGCTCCAGCTTTTCCAGATCACCGCGGATGGTTTCAGTGGTGACTGCAAACTGCTTTGCAAGCTCTAACACCAAAACGCTTTTATTCTTTTGAATAATCTGTTCAATCTGACTTCTTCTCTCAACTGCTAACACTTTTTCACTTCCCTTTTTAAAAAACGATAGGCGGCAAGCTGCCGCCCAGATTTCTATAGAATTGTTTCCCACAGCTCCGGATGCGGATTTGCAATCACTTCTTTATTAATCAGCACACCGGTTTCTGCTGCAAGCTTTGCTCCGGCGTCCACTGCCGCCTGTACATCTGCAACCTCTCCGGTCATAGTGACAAAGCATTTGCCGCCCATGCCGCGTGCCAGCCGAACCTCAATCAGCGACACCATAGCCGCTTTAACTGCTGCATCTGCTGCCAAAATTGCCGACGCGGCTGTGAAGGTTTCCACCACGCCAAGCGCTTTCTTCTCCGGAATCGGCGCTGTGGCAGAAACTGCCTCCAACACATTTTCGCCCAGATGACCGATCACAAATTTATCAATCAGTGCATCCTCCGCGATCAGCTCTGCGCGGTCAACTGCCGCCTGAATGGAGGAAAGATCTCCGCCGACAACTGTGACATATTTTCCAGGACAAACCGACCCGGATTGCAGGAGCGTAATTCCGGCGCTTTTAAGCATTTCATCCGTGATACGGATGCCCTTGCTGACATTCTTCACTTCTACTAAACCAATCGAGTCCATCCTTATTTCCTGCCTTTCGCCTGAATCATAATCCGTCCGTCTTTGATTTCCGAAACCACACCCGAAATTGACGCATGAATGGTTGTTCCTAAAGCGTCTTTTTCCGTGCGTGCAATCGGCATGCCCGGTGAAACCTCATCTCCAACCGAAACAATCGGAGATGCCGGCTTGCCGACATGCATAGATAGCGGAATCTGTACCTCATCCGGCGCAAACTCCATCGGATTTCTGCGAACGTCCTTTTTCACATATTTTGCAATTCCCAAACGCTCTACAAGACGTGCAGACGGGATTCTTCTCCCATCCCGCTCCGGGCGTACCTGCGGAGCTTCTGTTGCCGGCTTTGCACGGTAACCATGCTTGCCCAGTTCTTTTTTCACTTCCATGGAAATTGCCTGCGGATCCAGCATTTGCTGACATCCCACAACGGTACACAATCCGCATCCGCAGCATCTGCTGCTCTGCAAATAGCTTTCCGCGTCGGAAATTTCTCCGTGTGACGCTGCACGCAGCGTTTTATGCACTTCAATTGAATAACCTAACAAATAACGCGGACAAACGTCGGTACACATCCGGCAATTGCAGCATGCTGCTGACGCACGCTTCATCACAGCGGAAATCGGCGTCTTTCTGCGCTGAATAATGCTATGCTCCTGCGGCAGAAGCAAAAGACCCTTGGTTGTTTTTGTAACAACCGCTGTTTTCGGATCTACTAAACGCCCCATCATCGGTCCGCCGTCAATCACAGCGCGGTCACCCAGTTCAATTCCGCATGCGGAAAATAAGTCGCTGATCTTCATTCCGATCGGCGCTTTTATCACCATGTCCTCCTTGGTGTCGCCGCAGATGGTGAGACGTTTTTCATAGACAGGTGTTCCGTGCTGGAGCGCCTGTGCAAGATTATAAAGCGTTTCGGTGTTAATTACCATCACGCCGACAGCAATCGGAATATTGCCCTCCGGGATAATCTTCCCGGTTGTTTCGTACACCAAAAGCACCTCATCACCGGCAGGATATACATCCGGGATAATTCCGATCCGGATGTTTTCCGGCAGCTCTGCGACAAGCTTCGGATCTAACAGCGACAGATTTTTCTGCTTGATTCCGATAATTGCTTCGTCTGCCTTCAGTGTGTCAATTAATGTATGTAAAGTGTCGAGCATTGCGCGGAGATGGATTCTTAAAATATAATGATCCGTCATCAGTAACGGTTCGCACTCTGCCGCGTTTACGACAATCTGTTTTACATTTTCAGAAAATTTCTTATGCGTCGGAAATCCTGCCCCGCCGGCTCCGACAATACCGGAATCATATACAATTTGCTGTAATTCTGCAAGATTCATACTGTTCCCTCCCAGGGATTCTTATTTTTAGCCTTGTTTTTCATCCACGATTCCAACGATCACGGCATCCACAGGCGCATCGGTACGGTCTAAGCCAAGCCGCGCCGCACTGCCGGTTGCAATCAGAACCGTTTCACCGATTCCAGCGCCGATTCCATCTACTGCGATGAAATAATGATCCTTCAGACAATTATTTTCAATCGGCTGAACAATCATAAATTTATAGCCGACAAGCTTTTCATTTTTACTGGTGGAGACAACGCTCCCCTGCACCTTTGCCATTATCATAATTTATCAATCCTTACTGTTCTGGCTTTAAAATTCTTACACGGTCGCCTGTCTTAATTGCTGCCGCATTTGCATCATCGGTATCAATGTGCATTTCGGTATTAAAATCTGCACGAACGCGCACCTGAACATTATAATATTTGGTTGGCTTTGCATTTTCTATTTCTACATCCACAAGATCGTTGTCCTTAATTCCATACTTCTCTGCCTCTGCCGGGGTCATATGGATATGACGGTTTGCAATAATGCAGCCCTCATTTAAAAAGACGCTGCCCTTTGGCCCGACTAATGCCATTGGTGCGCTGCCCTTGATTTCTCCCGAAGGACGCACAGGCGGACTTACCTTTAATTTAAAGGTATCGGTTCTGGAAATTTCGATCTGCGAATCCTTGCGGACAGGACCTAACACACGCACACCCTCAATGCTCCGTAAGGACGGGCTTACCAGGGTAACGCATTCTTCTGCTGCAAACTGATCTCCCATCAGCTTTTTTTTCGGAGTCAGCTCATGACCCTTTCCGAAAAGCGTTTCCAAATCCTTTTGCGACAGATGTACATGCCGCGCAGAAACGCCCACCCGGATTCCGGTATCTGCTTCCTTTTCCCGGATTTGCTTCATGACATTTTCAACTACTAAACTGACAATTCTTTCGTCTGTCATTTTGTTTCCTCCATTTGGTCAGGCAAAGCCGCCGCAAGACTGCGGCAGCTCTGTCTTACGCATTTTTCTTAGTCAAGTACCGGCAGGATCTTTTCAACGTCGCCGTGCGGACGCGGGATTACATGAACAGATACCAGCTCGCCAAGCTTAGAGCCAGCTGCTGCGCCTGCGTCTGTTGCAGCCTGAACAGCTCCAACGTCACCGCGAACCATAACAGTTACCAAACCGGAACCAATTCTCTCTGTTCCGATTAAGGTTACGTTTGCAGCCTTTACCATTGCGTCTGCTGCCTCAATTGCAGCAACCAAACCTCTTGTTTCTACCATTCCTAATGCTTCTACAGCCATTTTAAAAACCTCCTGTTTTTATTTTACTTTTCTTTGTTTTGCCCGCTTTGCAGGCTTTTTTCTATCTGAAGCCGTTTTCGCAGCGGCTTTAGAACTTTTTTTGGGGTCTTCCGGTTTTTCTTCCGTCTTTGGAGGAGTCTTTTCCTCCTCATCCAAATGCAGAAATTTCAGAATTTCCGGATGGGGACGCGCGATCACCTCTGCCGCTTTTAAGCATCCCAGCTTTTCTGCCTCCTCTGCACCGGCATCCACCGATGCGCGGACAGCAGAAAGCTCTCCCTGAACAACGAGCGTAACCAAACGTCCGCCCAATCTTCTTTCCGTTGCCACAAATTCCACCTGGGCGGTTTTTAGCATACGGTCTGCGACTGAAATTGCATGCCCTAATGCCGCAACCTCAATCAGCCCTAATGAATATGAATATTCCATCAGCTTTCCCGTCCTTTTTTCGTTTTTGAATCAGCCGCATAATGCGGCACATCCTTAGATGGACGGCAGGATCTTTTCAACGTCGCTGTGCGGACGCGGAATTACATGCTGTGCAACTAATTCACCCAGACGGCTTGCAGCAGATGCGCCAGCCTCAACAGCTGCTTTCACAGCGCCGACGTCACCTCTGACAATGACGCTTACCAATCCGGAACCGATCTTCTCTGTTCCGACTAATGTAACATTTGCTGCCTTTGTCATTGCATCAGCAGCCTCGATTGAAGCAGTTAAGCCTCTTGTTTCAATCATTCCTAAAGCTTCCATTTTTTTCTCCTCTCAAAAAAACGTGTTTTATGAATTATTCTTTATATGTCCCAGGCGATCGCGCCCGACGCTGCACCGTTTCGCCATTTTCTCCGAATCCTCGGTCGGCCGTGCGATAATGTGGGACTGAATTAAGCCGGTGCAGCTTTTTGCAGCATCTTCTCCTGCTGCAACTGCCGCCTCCACTGCTGAAACACTGCCCTGCACCTTGACGCACATGATCAGGGGAACGGGCTTTGATTCTGCATTTGCCGGCTTATTGGAATCAATGGCAATCACCTTGACGTCCGCCGCTTTTGCCGCTGCGTCCGCCGCCTTGATGGCACATACGAATCCATACATTTCTATGATTCCTATTGCTTCCATGCAAAATTCCTCTCTTTAGTTCATGCGTCCGGCATTAAAATTCCTTATTGACATACGCAATCTTGATTCCCTTTTGCGCTACGTTGGTTTCCATTGCCTCGTTCATCTCATCCAGTCCATAGCGGTGGGTGATCAGATCGGTCAGCGGAATTCCTATTTCACAGCACTGCTTGACAAAGGAAATGGTGTCCGGATATTCCAGTGCGCCATAAGTCCAGGAACCAACGACTGTGATTTCCTTCTGACAGATGTCAAAGTGCGGATTGATGGAGCATTCGCCGTTATTGACGAAGAAGCCCATCTCGCAGAGACCGCCGCCGCGGCGAACGTATTTCCAGACTTCTGCTGCTGCAGGGGGCGCTCCGGTACACTGGAATGCAAAGTCGGCGCCCAGACCGTGTGTAATACTCTTTACATAGGCAACCTTTTCATCAATAGACTTATAATCGTGGAAATTGATGGTGTGCGATGCGCCGAATTTCTTTGCCATTTCCAAACGCATCGGCGTTCCGTCTACGGCAATAATATTCCGGTAACCTCTTGTCTTTAAGTGTGCGATCATCATCAGCCCAACCGGACCTAAGCCCTGGATTAAGATGGTTGCGCCCAAAGGCATCAAGCCGGTATCCACACCGCGGCGGACTGCATGTGTTGCAACGGCTGCAAGCTCGATCAGCATTCTCTGATCCAGTGTCATATCGGACACATTAAAGAAGGTTGCTCCCTTTTCGATCAGCATGTATGTAGAGAACCAGCCCTGGAGATGATTTTTTTCCTTATCCGGGAGAAGTCCCTGGATTTTAGAACCCTCGCAGAGGTTCGGAAGCTCCGGATGCAGCTTGCACATCGGGCATTCGCCGCAGATGGCAACGCTTGTTACGATTTTATCGCCGATTCCAACCGGATTCCCTTGCGTATCCTCCTTAATATTTTTACCCATAGCGACGATTTCGCCGGTACCCTCGTGTCCGAGAACTACCGGAATCAGACCGAACGGATCTGCTCTCCATTCGTGTACGTCTGTTCCGCAGATGCCGCAGCCCTCAACCTTAACTAAGATATCATCGTCGCCGATTTCCGGAATCGGAAATTCTTTTACTTCAAACTTTTTCAAAGCTGTCAGCATAGCAACCTTAGCGGTTTTCGGAATCTGTCCTGCCGGCTTTTTCTTTGCCGGCGCTTTGCCCATTTCCTGAAGCACTGCCTCGACTAACTCAGCAATCTTTTCTTCTGAAACATTCATCTTGCTTTTCCTCCTTTAGATGATGGAAAGGTTATCAACCAATACGCAGCGTCTTTGTCTTGTAAAGCTCCGCGCAGAGGTGATTCCCTCGCCGGTCGGCCCTGCAATGGTAAAGGTTGTATGTCCTTCGCTATTAAATCCAATGCCTGCATAGCTCGGTGCATTCTTCACAAAAATTGTGGTGCAGATTGCCTTTGCATATGCCGTCATATGATCTACATTCTTGGAATGGAGATGTGCGGAATGGCGGTTTCCATGCTCCGCCTTAACTGCCATTTCCATTGCGTCCTCAAAGGTCTGACAGCGAACGATTGCCAGAATCGGCATCATCAGCTCGGTCTGTACAAACGGATGAGAAAATTCTGTTTCGCAGATGATGCAGCGGATATCGTCCGACGCCTCAATGCCGATCTGTTCCAAGATCTTCTTCGCGTCTCTGCCGACCCAATCCTTATTGATCACCTTTTTCGGTGCGTCGCCCGGATTCTTCGGAGGAACATCCTTTAAAACAACGTTTACTAACTGCTCTGTCTGTGCGGCTGTGAGCATATAGGCGCCGTTTTGGAGCATATAGTGAATCAGCTCGTCTGCCACATTGCTCATCACAAAGCACTCTTTTTCTGCGATACAAGGCAGGTTATTATCAAAAGTACATCCATCAATAATATCCTTTGCAGCCTTCGGAATATCTGCGGTATCGTCTACCACAACCGGAGGATTTCCTGCGCCTGCTCCGATTGCCTTTTTCCCGGAGGATAAAAGCATTTTTACAACGCCGGGGCCGCCGGTTGCAACCAGCATCCGGACGGACGGATCGTTCACCATCAGCTTGGAGGTTTCCATCGTCGGATTCTTGACCGTTGCGACAATATTTTCCGGACCGCCAGCTGCTAAAACAGCACGGTTTACCAGATCAACCGCATAAGCGGAAATTCTCTTTGCATGGGGATGCGGATTGAAAAGCACTCCGTTTCCGCCTGCCAGCATGCTGATACTGTTGCAGATGACGGTACAGCTGGGGTTGGTGCTCGGAGTAATTGCTCCGATAATGCCATAGGGCGCCATCTCCACCAGCGTTAAGCCGCGGTCTCCGGAGAGCGCTCTTGTTTCCAGATCCTCTGTTCCCGGTGTTTTATCTGCTACCAGATGATGCTTTAGGGTCTTGTGGTATACATTTCCCATTTTTGTATCCTCAACCGCAAGCTTTGCCATGATTTCTGCCTCTGCATGGGTCAGCTTTCTGATTTCGGAAATAATGTTTTCTCTTTGTTCTTTATTATAATGCCGGAAAAGCTCATATGCCTTATTGCAAGCGGCAATGGCTTCTTCCATTGTATCAAATACGCCCAATTGCTTTCTCTGCGGCTTGGATTCCTTTTCTAAATCCAGCTCGGAAAGAACATTTTTCACAATCTGCGCAATTTCCTGTTCATTCACAGTCTGATAACCGCCTCTCAAGATATAGAGCGGCAAATTCTGCAAAGCCGGTATCCTCCTCGGCAGTTCCGCCCGAAACACCGATTCCGCCAATGATTTTTCCATTTGCACTAAGCGGTGTGCCGCCGCCTAAGAGACTTAAGCGGTTCTGATCGGTGACGCACAGTCCGTCCAGTGTGCCGCCGCGGGATTCCTCCAGTGCGGTCTGGGTCGGCATTTTGAGCGCCACTGCGGTGTATGCCTTATCCTGCGCAATCTGACAGCTTGCCAGATACGCGCCGGTCATAGAATGTAACAATACCAGATTCGCGCCGGCATCCATAATCGCAACCACAACCTTTTTCCCAAGCTGCTCTGCGCGCTTTTCCACTGCCAGCGACAATTCCTTTGCAAAATCCAAGGTCAATTCCTGCATAGCCGTACCTTTCTCCGACACGATATTCTGTGCCGGTGCATTTTCACAATACCGCGTCATCGCGTACATCAGATCGCTCATGCGGTTTAAGTAAACCATGGTGAGCGCCCGGATTCTGCCGGTCTGCATCACCTTTGCCGCAATCCGCTCTGCCCGGCGGATCACCGTCCGGGAGAAATTCAGCTGCGCTGACAGCGGATTCTGCCCCAGGGAAATCAGGGTTTCCGGCGCTTTTGCGTCGTAAGAATCGGTCATTTGCTCCAATGTGCTGATACATTCATCGGTGACCGATATTTTTCCGCCGGCAAGCTCACCCATAATCTGAGACATCTTTTTCTGGATTGCATCCAGATCCGCTCTTAATTCCTTTTTTCCGGTCTGATTTTTTGCAATGGAAAGCGATGCGCAGAACTCGTCCAGCGTTCCGATCAAATCAATCAGAAAATCTGCCTTGGAAATCCGCTTTTGTGCAATTGTCTGTGTATAGCCGCGATCGCCATACCCTGTGTACAGCTTTGTCTGCTCCATACCCTACGCCTTTCTTACTTATATTGCTCTAAAACCTTCTTGGTAACACGCGCAACAATTTCTTCGATGGATGCATCGTCAGACTTGCAGGATGCACAGCCGTGATGCAGCTTTTCCTCTGCCTCGGTCGGAGTTAAATCCTTCACAGCGTCTCCGCCCTCATAGCATGCCGGGCAAAGCTTTTCCATCGGATGCTTGCCGGGAACACCGAACTGCTTTCTTAAATCAATCAGCTTCTTCACCTGTCCGCAGGGGATTTCCTTTTCGCCGCCGAGCATGCGTGCGTGGAAAAGAAGCTTTGCATAAAATTCTGTGGATTCCATCCGGAAGAATGCAGTGTTTAAGTCGCAGCCAAAGCTCAGAGCGCCGTGGTTCGCCAACAAAAGCGCATCATAATCCTGAAGATACGGCATCAGGGAATCCGGGATCTCCATGGTGGACGGTGTGCCGTATTCCGCAATCGGAACAGCCCCTAAGAAAATAACTGCCTCCGGCATGATCAGCTTGTCCAGCGGAATACCTGCAATCGCAAAGGAGGTTGCAATCGGAGGATGTGCATGAACAACTGCATTTACATCCTTTCTCTCCTGATACACTCTCAAATGCATTTTAAATTCGGAGGACGGCTTCCACTTGTTTTGTTCCTTCAGCTGCCCCTTGCCGTCTACCTTACAGATCATTTCCGGGGTCATGTAACCCTTGGAAACACCAGTCGGGGTTGCAAAATATGTATCCTCATCCACTTTGACAGAAATATTTCCATCATTTGCGGCTACAAATCCATCCATGTAAATTCTCCGGCCGATTTCGCAAATCTCTTTTTTGATCTCGTAATCTGATTTCACCATAACTTAACCTCCTGACCAAATAAAATTGGTTTTATTTTGTTTTTTTTGGTTTCTTCTTTGATTATACTCCAAAACAAAGAAATTGTAAAGTCTTTTTTGAAAAAAAACTTGATTTTTTCTGAATTTTTGCCGTTTTGTCAAATCTGTATATAAATATGAGGAAATTTTTGTGTAATCAATTGACAAAACGGCAGTTTCGAGATATATTAAAGATGGGACAATCCCTCAGTCTGCTTTGCAGACTGAGGGATTGTCAGATTGACAAATTAGCAAAGGAGAAGATGTATGCTTCATACAGATCAAAAACGCGACCAATTATTTTTACTGCTTTTCGGAATGCTTGCGGTTTATTTTTTAGTCTATGCATTCACCGGCTGCTGGCCCTGGTCGGAGAATCCGTACAATTCCTATGTCCTCCAGACGCGTTCCTGGCTTTTCGGACGGATGGATTTAGGGCAGAATTATTCGCATTTAGAGCTTGCGGAATACGGAGGGAAATATTATGTCAGCTTTCCGCCCGTTCCCTCGGTGGTACTGTTGCCGTTTGTGATTCTTCGGATTCCGGACAATTTTGCCGCACTTTTGGTGAGCCTTTTAAACGGATTCTTTGCCTGGCGGCTTTACCGGCGGGAAAGCGAAACGCTTTTTTGGAGCGCCTTTCTGCTCTTAGGAGGCAACCTGATTTTCATTTCGGTCAATGCCTGGGTGTGGTTTTTTGCGCAGAATCTCTGTGTTCTATTCAGTCTTGCGGCATGCGACTTTGCGCTCCGGAGAAACGGAACACTGTCGCTCCTGTTCTGGGCATTGAGCGTTGGATGCAGACCGTTTCAGATTTTGTATCTTCCGGCGCTTTTATATCTGCTCTACCGCCGGACACCGGATCGGAAAATCCGCTGGGAATGGTGGATAGCGCCCGTTCTGATTGCCGCGGCAATGGCTCTTTATAATTATGCGCGTTTTGGGTCGTTTTTGGAATTCGGACACAACTATCTCCCGGAATTTACCGAATCGCGCTACGGTCAGTTCAGCCTGCACTACATTCCGGACAATTTCCGGACATTATTCCGTCTGCCGCAGATAAACCCGGACGGAACGCTTTCCTTTCCGATTTTTAACGGCTTTGCAGTCTGGCTTGCCAGTCCGATTGTACTTGCGTGCCTTTGGTATGCGGTGCGCGAAATCCTAAACGGCGGGAATTACAAAATGGTATTTCTGTTTTTCGGAACGTTTCTTGCGCATCTTTTGTGTCTGACTGCACATAAAACCATGGGCGGCTTTCAGTTCGGACACCGCTACACAATCGATCTCCTGCCCTATGCCTACACGCTTCTGCTCCTCACAAAGAAAAAGGTTTCCGCAAAATACTGGACGCCGGCATTCCTGTTTGGTTTCGGCTTGAATCTGATCGGAACGGTCGGATTGTACTGCAAATGGATATAAAAATACGGCTGCATTGCAAAATGTGCAGCCGTATTTTTTAATGAAGCAAATCCATTGCCGTATCAATAAATCCGCCGATATCCCGGAAAATCCCTTCGGTTTTTTTATGAATTTTGCGCCGCTGCCGGGCGGAGACCGGATCGGTCAGCATCGTGACCGCCGCACCGATAATCAAACCTGTGGTCATTCCCTTGAAAAATCCTGCATAGCTCATGTTTACAACCTTTCCTTTCTGCGTATAACCAATGTCTGAAAGAAAATCGCTCAATCCCTCGCTTCAGGGCAACGCTATGGGCAATTTTATTCAGACTTTTCTCCTCCTTCTATAGATTCCGTTCTTATTTTCCCCAAACAGGAATAAAAAATTACATTTTGCACAAGAAAATTAAAAAAAAATCTGTCAATATGGATATTGCTAATCAGGAAAATTCAGTATACAATAATATTAGCAGAACGTTGTTTTTGACTGGAGGATTTGAAAATGGTTAATATTATTCCCTTCGAGGGATATCGGTTTGATAAAGAAAAGGTCGGAGATTTAGGCTCGGTGATGGCGCCGCCGTATGATACAATTTCCACGGCAGAGCAGGAAATGCTTTATGATATGAGCGAGTATAACGTGGTTCGTCTGCATAAGGGCATGCACTCCGAGGAGGATAACGAGGTGGAAAACTGCTTTACACGCTCGGCTGCATACCTGCAAAAGTGGATTCAGGACGGTATTTTGAAAAAGGAGCAGAAGCCTGCGCTTTATCTCTATCAGCAGGAGGTTATCTATAAAAGCACCACCTACACCAATCAGGGTGTGGTCGGACTTTTGGAGCTGCAGGAATTGGGACAGGACATTCTCTCCTGCGAGCTTTCCCATAAGGAGGCAGAGGAGGCGCGTTATCAGCTTTTGGAAAAAACGCAGGCAGATTATAGCATGATCAACTGCATTTATATGGAATACGAAAAGGACATTATGAATTTCTTAAATGAGATTTCGGAAAATAACAAGCCGGACATGGAATTTGAAACGCATGAAAATGTAATCGGCGAGGGTGTGAGTCAGCGCGTCTGGGTGATTACCGATCCGAAAAAAATTGCGTTTATTCAGGAGCGCCTCCGCGCGCAGACTTTTTATATTGCCGACGGACAGACGCGCTATGAAATTGCACTGCGTTACCAGAAGCGCTGCCGCGAAAACAATCCGAACCACACCGGAAAAGAACCTTACAATTATATTATGACGCTCTTTACGAACGCGTTTAACGACGGACTGGTTCAGCTGCCGGTACACCGGATGGTGAAATTTAAAAAACCGTTTTCCGAGGATTTCTTTATCGCCTGCGCACAGGATTATTTCAAAATCGAGAAAATTATTATTGATACGGCAAGTCAGGAATTTATTGAAACCATGAAAAAACAGGTGGAGACTACACGCCAGGAAATCCGGATCGGCTTCTACTGCGGCAGCAACTATTTCTACCGCATGACCTTTCAGAATGAAAAATACTTAAAAAAGCTGCTGCCGGACATGTCGGACGCATACCGCAGCTTGGATGTAACGGTTTTAAATCATATTGTGCTGGAGGAGCTTTTGAATATTCCGCCCGAACAGCAAAAAGAGCGCATTACCTATACACGCCGCCTGACCACCGGCATTGACGAGGTACGAAACGGCGACTACGGATGCCTGTTCGTAATGAATCATGTACATGCCGATCAGATCCGCGGCATTGCACGCGCACACGAAAAAATGCCCGAAAAAGCAATCTTTATTTTCCCAAAGGCTGCAACGGGAGTCGTAATATATAAAATGTAAAAGCGTCCGGTTAGGGGATGTCAAAAAAGGTCTGTGCTTTTTTGATATCCCTTTCTTTTCCCTTTTGTGAATTGTAATCTGTTTTTCGCCGCATAAATAAATCAACCGATTTTTGATAAATACTCCTTCACCATATTCATTCCAAACCGTCAAAAAGCAAATACACTTCGCTATGCCCGGCAAAAATCAGTTGAAATCATAAACGTATTAGAGCCGTCTTTTTTACTGTGAAAATAAGCGAATAGCATATAAGATTGTCGGATTCGGTATTGCATTTCTGCCTGTAATATTATACACTAAGAGAAACAGCAAACCACATTTACAAGGAGGAATCAGCGATGAATCTTTCGTTTCAGCCGAATGGCGAAAACCGAACCGGGGAGATTGCGGATGCGTTAATGCATGCAGAATCGGGAAGCACGATCAGCTTTTCCAGGGGACGTTACGATTTTTACCGGGAGGGCGCATTTCCCTGGTACTTAACGCCGCCCTGCAATGCCAATAGCGACAAGCTGGTGATTTTTCCGCTGATCGGGAAAAGAAAGCTGACGATTGACGGAGGCGGTTCGGAATTTCTTTTCCACGATCGGCTTTTTCCGTTTTCTATCTGGCAATCAAGCGAAATCACCCTTAAGAATTTTTCCATTGACTTTTCCTTTCCGCGCTATTGCTATGCATATTTAGAGGAAAACACCGGCGAGGGAATGCGTCTGAAAATTGCAGACCGATACCGGGCGAGCGTCAACGCGGACGGAAATCTATGCTTTTCAACCAGAACAGGCATGTTTTCCACAGCAGAGGGGCGGTTTACGCTCAGGCAGGAGCAGCATGCCTGTTTTCTGACAGCCGGAGAATATTTTTACGAAAACACCGGACTGCCGGCAGATGTCTATTACTGTCAGGCAGAAAAGACGGAGGACGGCGTATTCCTGCGTAAAAATCCAGATTCCAAGCCGTCACCGCCCTTTGAGGTCGGAAAGCCGATTGTGATCAGCTATGATCAGAAGCGCGAAAATGACGTGATTTTTATTGACAACTGCTCTGAACTCAAATTTGAGAACGTCCGGATCTTCAGCGGCGCAGGCATGGGAATTGTGGGGCGGTGCTGCCACAATATCAGCTTAGACCGTTTTGTGATCGCACCGCATCCGGAGGATCCCCATTCCACCACCGCAGACGGGATTCTTTTAACCAACTGCACCGGGGATCTGCGCTTAACGGATTGTCTCATTAAGGACACCTTGGATGACGGCATCAATGTCCACGGCTTTTACACCCGTGTGGAAAAAATTATTTCCAAAAACCGCGCTCTGGTGCGCCTGATTCATCCGTCACAGGCAGGAACGAATATCTACAAGCCGCAGGATCGCTTAGTGATTTGTTCCGCAGAAACCTTAGACGAAATCGGATACTGCACTGTGACAGATTCCTTTATCCAAAACGATCTGCACCTGATTCAGTTAACCTTTGCAGAGGAAATCATCGGAAAGCTAAAGCCGGGCGATATGCTGGACAACCCGGATCGGACGCCGAGAACCATTCTGGAAAACTGCACCTTTGAGCATGCAATGCATCTTCGCCTCTGCTCCTCGCAGAAAACCGTTGTGGACGGCTGTACCTTTAAAAACAACAGCAACGGTCTGTGCCTGGATGATTTGATGAAATTCTGGTATGCCTCCGGACGCGTCCGGGATGTGGAAATTCAAAACTGCACCTTTACCGGAAACGATATCGGCATCGAAAGCTTTATGGATCGCTGCGAACAAACCAGCGTCCGGCATGAAAATATCCGGATTCACCACAATCATTTTTCCGGAAACAAACAGGATATTGTTTTAAATGATGTGGACGGAGCAGAAATTTACGAAAACACCTTTGACGAGCCGGAAAAGATTTCGTTTCACCGCTGCGAGCATATCAATTTGTTCCGTAAATTTTCAAAGTAAATGCAACAGTTATATTTACAATGAAAATTTACGTATAAATTTGTCCATAATAAGCAGGAAAAAGTCGTAAATTAAGCTTGACACCCGGTAGAAACTGTGATAGAATACTGAAAAACTATCGATAAGGGGGCATCAAGCTTGACTATTCAGTTTCAGCCAAACAGTAAAAACAGAACCGGAGAAATCGTGGATGCAATCATGCGCGCAGAGCCCGGAAGTACGATCAGCTTTTCCCGGGGGCGATATGATTTTTACCGGGAGGGTGCATTTCCCTGGTACTTAACGCCGCCCTGCAACACCAACAGCGACAAGCAGGTAATTTTTCCGCTGATCGGGAAAAAGAATCTGACGATTGACGGAGGCGGTTCGGAATTTCTCTTTCATGACCGGCTTTTCCCGTTTTCTCTGTGGCAGTCAGACGGAATTACATTAAAGAATTTCTCCATAGACTTTTCCTTTCCGCGCTATTGTCAGGCATATTTAAAGGAAAACACAGAGGACGGATTGCTTTTAGAGATTGAGGACTGCTATCAGGCAAGCGTCAGCGAGGACGGAAATCTGTGCTTTTTAGCCGGAACAGAGCTTTTTTCCACTGCAGAACGCAGATTTTTCCTAAAGCAGGAAAACCGGGTCTGCTATCTGACGGCAGGGGAATACTTTTACGAAAACACCGGACTGCCGGCAGAGGTATTTTACTGTCAGGCAGAGCAGACAAAGAATGGGATTTTTCTTCGGAAAAATCCGGAATCAAAATTCGCTCCTCCCTTTGAGGTCGGAAAGCCGCTCATCATCAGCTATGATGAAAACCGGGAAAATGATGTATTCTTTTTCGACAGCTGCTCTGAAATCAGGGTGGAAAATGTCCGGATTTTCCGCGGAGCAGGTATGGGAATTGTGGGAAGATGCTGCCATAATGTAAGCTTAGAAAGGTTTGTGATTACACCGCATCCAGGAGAGCTTTACTCCACCACTGCGGACGGCGTGCTTTTAACAAACTTCACCGGAGATCTGCGCCTGACCGACTGCCTGATCAAGGACACGATGGATGACGGAATTAACGTTCACGGCTATTACACACGCGTAGAAAAGATTGTTTCCAAAAACCGTGCCTTAGTGCGCCTGATTCATCCGCAGCAGGCAGGAACGAATGTCTACAAGCCGCAGGATCGCGTGGTGATCTGTTCAGCAGAAACACTGGACGAAATCGGTCGCTGTACCGTGACAGCTTCCTTTATCCAAAACGATCTGCACCTGATTCAGCTAACCTTTGCAGAGGAAATTGTCGGAAAGCTAAAGCCGGGCGATATCCTGGACAATCCGGATCGGACGCCGAGAACCATCCTGAAAAACTGCACCTTTGACCATGCCCTGCACCCCCGGCTTTGCTCCTCGCAGGAGACAATTGTGGATGGCTGCACCTTCCAAAATTGCAATGGCTTGCATTTGGACGATTTGATGAAATACTGGTATGCCTCCGGGCGCGTCCGGAATGTGGAAATTCAAAACTGCACCTTTTCCGGAAATGAAACCGGAATCGGCAGTACCATGGATCGCTACGAAGAAACCAGCGTCCGGCATGAAAATGTGCGTATTCACCACAATCATTTTTCCGGAAACAAACAGGATATTGTGTTAAATGATGTGGACGGAGCAGAAATTTACGAAAACACCTTTGATGAACCGAAAAAAATCGCGTTTCACCGGTGTGAGCATATAAAAATAAGAGGAGAAGAAAATGGAACAGTTATTAATGAAATGGAATAAGGGAGAAATCCCGGATTTTAAGCTGCCGGAGGGGTATGAGCTGGTGCAGTACCGCCGCGGCGGAACAGAGCGCCTTTCGGAGGAAGAATTCCGCAAGGAATGGATTGGAATTCGTATGTCAGACGGAAA
>RQCD01000107.1 GCA_008668455.1 Clostridia bacterium | reverse complement strand
ACGGACGGAAAAGTGAAAACCGTGTGGCCGCAAACAACGCAATTCCGGATGATGTTTAGGCAGAGCTGAAAAAGTGCCATGCGCTCTTCAAATGTCCGACCACAACCCCCAGAGCCGGCGATCCGTGGCCGAATATCGAGAGCGCAAATGTGTCAATGAGAAAGGAGCTGGATCTTTTTGCAAACGTGCGCCCGGTAAAAGTGCCGGAGCAGGGCATTGACTGGACATTCTACCGGGAAAACACCGAGGGCGGCTATGCGGTCGGTTCAAAGGGCGTGCATGTCAATGACGATCTGGCAGTTGATTTTACGGTTACTACGCAGGAGGGTTCGGAAAGAATTGCGCGTGCGGCATTTGAATATGCAAAGAAGAACGGCAAAACAAGAGTGACCTGTGTTACCAAGGCAAACGTGATTAAGACAACCGACGGGAAGTTCTTAAAGATCTGCCAGGAGGTTGCCAAGGATTATCCGGGTATTGAGCTGGATGACTGGTATATTGATATTATGACTGCAAAGCTGGTTGATCCAAAGCGCAGAACCCAGTTCCAGGTTGTAGTTCTTCCGAATCTGTACGGCGATATCATCACCGACGAGGCGGCAGAGTTCCAGGGCGGCGTCGGCACGGCAGGAAGTGCGAATATTGGCAAAAGGTATGCCATGTTTGAAGCTATCCACGGCAGCGCGCCGAGAATGGTGTTAGAGCATCGTGATCAGTATGCAGATCCCTGCTCAATTATCCGCGCAGGCGTGATGCTGCTTTCCCATATCGGTTATCAGAAGCAGGCAGATCAGTTAGAGCGTGCTTTGGATATTTGTATGTATGAAGAAAAGAAGCTGACGATTACCGGCAGAGACACCGGCTGCACCGGTGCGCAGTTTGCCGATTATGTCATGGAGACAATTCAAAAACTGTAAAACGATCAGGACTGCTGAGACGAATGCGTTTTGGCAGTCCTTTTTATCAATTATATGTTCATTTTCAGGCTTATTTTTAAATAAAATGTGAAAAAATAAAATAAAGCTTGATTTATATAGCAAAATGTATTAAAATAGAAGTAGGATGAAACAAAATTAGGAGGCATTGTTCGATGGAACAAATCACATTTGATTACAAAAAGGCGCTGCCCTTTGTCGGACAGCATGAAATTGACTATATGCAGGACGCAGTTTCGGCGGCACATAAAATGCTGCATGAAAAAACCGGTGCCGGCGCAGACTTCTTAGGCTGGGTACACCTGCCGTCCGATTATGATAAAGAGGAATTTGCAAGAATTAAAAAGGCAGCAGAAAAAATCCGTTCAGATTCAGATGTTTTAATCGTGATTGGAATTGGCGGATCGTACCTGGGTGCAAGAGCTGCCATTGAGATGCTGGGTCATTCGTTCTATAACGCAGTAGATAAGGAAAAGAGAAACGGTCCGCAGATTTTCTATGCAGGAAACAGCATCAGCGCAACCTATTTAAGCGAGCTTTTGGAGGCAGTGGAGGGAAAGGATATCTCGGTAAACGTTATTTCCAAATCCGGAACCACCACTGAGCCGACAATTGCATTCCGGATTTTTAAAGAGCTTCTGGAAAAGAAGTACGGGAAGGAAGAAGCAAAAAAGAGAATTTATGCAACGACTGATAAAGCACGCGGCGCATTAAAATCCCTGGCAGATGAGGAGGGCTATGAGTCCTTTGTCATTCCGGATGATGTCGGCGGAAGATATTCTGTTCTGACGGCAGTCGGACTCTTGCCGATCGCAGCAGCAGGCATTGACATTGATCAGATGATGCAGGGCGCAGCAGCTGCAGAAAAACGCTACGACAATCCGAATTTGGCAGAAAACGAATGCTATCAGTATGCGGTTGTCAGAAATGCTTTATACCGCAAGGGAAAGACGGTAGAAATGATGGTCAACTACGAACCGGCGCTGCATTATTTCGGTGAGTGGTGGAAGCAGCTTTTTGGTGAGAGCGAGGGAAAAGACAATAAGGGTATTTTCCCGGCAGCAGCAGACTTTTCAACCGATCTTCATTCTATGGGGCAGTATATGCAGGAGGGCATGAGAATTCTTTATGAAACGGCGCTCCGCGTTGCAAGACCGAGAAAGAATGTAACCATTGAGGCAACCCCGGATAATATTGACGGACTCAATTTCTTAGCCGGAAAAACGCTTGATTTTGTCAATGAAAAGGCAGCCGAGGGAACGCTTTTAGCACACACAGACGGAAATGTTCCGAATCTGATTGTGCATATTCCGGAGCTTTCTGCCTATTATTTCGGCGAAATGGTTTATTTCTTTGAAAAGGCATGCGGTATTTCCGGGTATCTTTTGGGAGTGAATCCGTTCAATCAGCCGGGTGTGGAGGCATATAAGAAAAACATGTTTGCGCTGCTTGGAAAGCCGGGTTATGAGGACGCAAGAGAAGCTTTGGAGAAACGATTAGAAAAATAAGGTGTATCAGCACTTTATATAACCAAAAATTAAAAGGAGGAAATGAACATGGTGGAATTATTGATTGGGAAAAAGGGAACAGGAAAGACAAAAACTCTGATCAACAACGTGAATACTGCAGCGTCTGTTGCAAGCGGAAATGTGGTATTTATCAGCAAGGACAGCAGCAGAAACATGTACGATATCAAGTCGCAGATCAGAATGGTGGATACAAAGGAATTTGAAATTGATTCCTGGGATAAATTCTTAGGCTTTGTATGTGGAATTATCAGCGGTAACTTTGATATTACCCACATCTTTATTGATGGCATTTTAAAGATTGTTGATCATGATTTAAATGGCTTTGAGGAATTTTTAAAGGCAGCAGAGGAAATCTCTGCAAAGCTGAATATCTCCTTTGTTATCTCTGTCAGCATTGACGTAGCAGAGGCTCCGGAGTATATGAGACATTATATCTAAAATCAGGAAGGAAATACACCAATCATGCAGTATCATAGTACAAGAAATAAGACGATCAGTATCCCGTCGGCAGAGGCAATCAAAAAGGGTCTTTCTGCAGAGGGCGGACTGTTTGTGCCGGAGACAATTCCGGCGGTGGGTTATGAGGAAATCAAGAGTCTGGCAGAAAAAAGCTATCAGGAAAGAGCCTTCTTCATCCTGAGTAAATTCCTGACCGATTTTACCGCGGAGGAATTGCAGGGATGTATCGAAAAGGCATATACAACCGAAAAATTCGGAACAGCCAATATTGCGCCGGTCTATAAGCTCAATTCCCAGAATTATTTTTTGGAGCTTTGGCACGGTCCAACCTGTGCATTTAAGGATATGGCGCTGCAAATATTGCCGCATCTCCTGACAACCTCAATGAAGAAAACCAAGGAGGACTGCGAGGTTGTGATCCTGGTTGCAACCTCCGGCGATACCGGAAAGGCTGCATTAGAGGGCTTCCGGGATGTGGACGGCACAAGGATTGTGGTATTTTACCCGAACCATGGCGTCAGCGAGATTCAGAAGCTGCAAATGGTGACGCAGGAGGGGAATAATGTCGGTGTGGCAGCGGTGGAAGGAAACTTTGACGATGCACAAAGCGGTGTAAAGAAAATATTCACCGATGAAGCGTTTGCGGAGGAGCTTTCCAAAAACCACTTCAAGCTTTCCAGTGCAAATTCAATTAACTGGGGACGTTTGGCGCCGCAGATCGTTTACTATTTTTCTGCCTATGCCGATCTTTTAAAAGGTGAGGAAATTGCTATGGGCGATCCGATTAACGTGGTTGTACCGACCGGCAATTTCGGAAATATTCTTGCAGCATACTATGCAAAGAAAATGGGTCTGCCGATAGCAAAGCTGATTTGCGCGTCAAATGAAAATAACGTTTTAACCGATTTTATCCGGACAGGAGAATACAACAAAAATCGTGCGTTTCATACCACGATCTCTCCGTCTATGGATATTCTGATTTCCAGTAATCTGGAGCGGTTTCTGTTTGATCTGTCCGGCGAAAAAGACGCTTTGGTAGCAGAATGGATGCAAAGCTTAAAAACGACTGGTGTTTATCAGGTAAGTCCGGAGATTAAGGAGAAAATGCAGGAGCTGTTTTATGCCGGCTGTGCGAATGATGACGAGACAATGGCAATGATCAAAAAATGCAAGGAAGAATTTGATTATGTCATGGATCCGCATACGGCGGTTGCGAAAGCTGTTTATGACGGCTATGCAGAGGCAACCGGCGATCAGACAAAGACGGTGATTGCGTCTACTGCAAGTCCGTTCAAGTTTAATCAGAGTGTTATGATTGCCTTAAAGGGATATCCGGCAGTTGCCGGAAAGGACGAATTTGCGCTTTTGGATGAGCTTCAGGCGGTGAGCGGAATGGATATTCCGGCATCCCTGGCAGCATTAAAAACCAAGCCGAGAATTTTTGATCTGGTTTGTGAAAAGGATCAGCTGCAGCAGATTGTCAGTGATTTTTTGAAGATTGATTAAAAAAGGCAGGACTTGCTCAAAAAATGAGCAAGTCCTGTTTGGTGTTAGACTGTTCCCTGAATCACCAAGGCGCTGACACCGGGGTTAGCGTTCCATGCGCCGGTGGTCTGGTTCTGCGTATAGGTTGCCGCCGGAACGGTGATTTGACCCGGAACAGACTGAAACAGTCCGTTCTGATAGGTGTAATCCGTAGTTAATTCCCATGCTGTGCCGTTAAAGGTAACCGTCAGATTGGAAAGCGCCGGGGTAAGCTGGTCAGAAATCTGAATCAGATCTGTTGCAACTGCAGCGGTGTTTCCATGGTTCTGAATGATAAACGTGTAGGTGACCTGACCGCTTTCTGTCAGAACAGACGGCGACATAAACTTTGTGATGGTCAGATCCGGACGGGAGCATGTGCCGATGGCTTCGGAAGCAGTCAGCTCTGTGATTGCCTCGCCGGAAAGCGTCGCGGTATTTTGAATTTCACTTTCTGTGTCAAGCGGTGCATATTGACTGATTGCAGCCGCATAGATCAGTGTGGCAGTTCCGTTTGCAGGAACGGTGATGCCGGAAAATGCCAGCGGAGCTGTGGACGCTGGCTGCGGCGGATTCTGAAGAACACCGTTTTGCAGATAGCGTACCGAGCCGGCGGCATAGGTCAGCGGATAAAGCGTTTCTCCGTTAAACGTGTACGCGCCTAAATTGTCGCTTACAGTCAGACCGGAACGGGGGACAGCTCCGGTGTTTCTGATGGTGATCATATAGGTCACGTTTCCGCATTTGGAATAACAGCTGGTCAGGGCGGTTTTCTCCAGTGAGAGCGTCTGGGTGATTTCGCCGGTGACAGTGTTGGAGGAAATTAAATTTCCGTCGAACAAAAGAGTTGCTGTGTTTGTGAATTGAGCCATAACGATTGTTTCCTTTCTATACTGTATTGAAAGAGCAATGCCCTTTCTCTACAGCATATTCGGAATACAAAAATAAGGTGACAGAATATCGGACTTAAAACATCAGATTGTGTATACTGGTTGGTTTTCCGGTCTGAAAAGTTTACATAATGTTAATGTAATAAAAATCGTTTTATTTCCCTGACCGGCAACACGATTTCGTTTTATTTCAAATATTTTATGTGTATTTTTTATGAATTTGTTTCCTTTTTTAATTTGTTTTCGTGAAAACCATTGTTTTTT
>RQCD01000012.1 GCA_008668455.1 Clostridia bacterium | reverse complement strand
GTGTTATATAGAAGCATAGCCGCGCGACTATTAACCCCATTGCTTTAACTCGGTTATGTATCAAATGCTTTTCCCCAAAATTCAGTTATTTTAGGGATATATATATAATTATTATTGTTTTTTTAAAATCCTATTATTGGGAAACTGCTGTCTGCTTTGTAATGTTTATAGTTGTATTGACTCTTGTTTGCATCAAAGAACAAGTAGGATGGTATCCATATTGTACACGATTTGAATTTTGTGTTTTTTCTTCTCTGTTGACCTTTCGCAAAATCATTGAAAAACGCCCTGTTTTTAAGGTGTCTCCCGTTCAAGTCCTGTGCAAACGGTGGTGGCATCTACTGTTTACTTCTCACTCGGTTTTCTTCAAAAGTGCTCAAAAACCGCATAAAAATGGGACAATTTAGATAGCATCTAAATTGTCCACGATTTCTGGTGGGCCTTCAGGGACTCGAACCCGGGACCGTCCGGTTATGAGCCGGATGCTCTAACCAACTGAGCTAAAGGCCCAAATGATTTGGAAAAAGCCTTTCTGTAAAGAAAGGCTTTTATGGTGACCCGTAAGGGAATCGAACCCTGGGCGCCGCCGTGAGAGGGCGGAGTCTTAGCCGCTTGACCAACGGGCCTCATTCGATGACCTTATTAGTATACCATGGTTTTTCTGATTTGTCAAGAGAAAATCTGAAAATTTTTAAATTTCTAAAAAATTTAGATTTCTGTGATTTCTGTTGCATAATCAATGAGTAATGTGCACTTTTATACTTTTATACGGGCATCCAGAAGGAGCATGGACTATTCTGAATAATCCATACTTTCTTTGAGGGCATCCGGTTTGCTAATTTGTATGGGTTAAATAAACCTCCTGATACATTCGTGAAAAGCTTTCCTGCGAGCGGAATGCTTTTTTATAGTCATCAAACAGTCCGAACACTGTAGAACCGCTGCCGCTCATCATTGCTGCCTTTGCGCCGTTTCTGCGGAGCTTTTCCTTGATTCCGGAAATAACAGGATGCTCTTTTTCTGTCACCGCCTCCATTACGTTGAAGATAGAGGCATACACCTGCTCCATATTTCCGCACTCTAACGCTGAGATAAAATCGGCGGTTTTGGGATGCGGTGGAATCAGTACAGAATCCAGTTTCCGGTAAATATCTGCCGTTGAAATGTTTACTGGTGGTTTTACTAAAAGAATAAGTTTCTTTGGAAATGGACGAATCGGCTTCATCACATCTCCGATCCCGGTGGTTAGCTGTGTTCCGCACATCAGACAAAACGGAACATCTGCCCCCAGTCTTTTGGAAACGGTGAAAAGCTCCCTTTGACTCAAAGGAGCGCAAAAAAGCTGATTTAATGCAGCAAGGACAGCCGCGGCATTTCCGCTTCCGCCTGCAAGTCCGGCTGCGACCGGAATATTTTTCCGGATTAAAATTTTTGCGCCGCCCCGGATACCGGTTACTTCAAAAAACAGCTTTGCTGCCTGATAGGCAATATTCTTTTCGTTATTCGGAAGATATTTTAAATTTGTGGATACCTGGATTCCTTTTGGCATTTTATCTACAATCACCAGATCAAATAAATTGACCGACTGCATTACAGATTCCAGTTCGTGATAGCCGTTTTCCAGCTTTCCGAGCACATCCAGCGTCAGATTGATTTTTGCATAGGATCGGCAGATTGCACGGTTTCCAAAAATCACCATATCGTCTGTCAGCTTCATTTGTTACCTCCCTGCAGCATTTTATGAGAAGTGTCCACCACTTCCCGGATTTTTTCTTCTGTGATTTCAAAATCAACCGGCTGTTTTTTCAGATAAATCAGGTATTCAATATTTCCCTCCGGTCCTTTGATGGGGGAATAGGATAAGCCAGCCGGATAAAATCCGATTTCACGCGCCGTTTTGACGGTACGCTCCACCACCTCATAATGTACCGAAATATCACGCACGACACCCTTTTTTCCAACCTGCTCTCTGCCTGCCTCGAACTGCGGCTTAATAAGCGCCGCGACCTCGCCGTCATCTGAAAGGAGTGAGCATGCAACAGGCAGCACTAATTTTAGAGAGATAAACGAGACATCCACCGATACAAAATCAATTTTCTCACCAATCTGCTCCGGTGTCACATACCGGATATTGGTGCGCTCCAGATTCACCACGCGCGGATCCTGCCGGAGCTTCCAGGAAAGCTGACCATAGCCTACATCCACTGAATATACTTTGACCGCACCGTTTTGCAGCATACAGTCTGTAAATCCGCCGGTTGATGCGCCGATATCCATAGCGGTTTTCCCAATCAGTGTGATTGGAAATTCTGCCATGGCCTTTTCCAGTTTCAAACCGCCGCGGCTGACATACTTTAATCCCTCTCCGCGGATTTCCGGCTTTGCCGTCTCCGGGTTCACCTGCATACCTGCTTTATCGCATTTTTGATTCTCCAGATAGACCTGCCCAGCCATAATGGCAGCACGCGCACGCTCCCGGCTTTCAAAAAAGCAGTGTTCCGCCAGAAAAACATCAAGCCTTACTTTTTCGCTCATTGATAAACTCCTCTGTTTTACAAACCACCGTTTTTTCATCTAATCCATATTTCTGATCCAACTCCCGGATGCTTCCCTGCACAATCGGCTCGCGCGGAAACGCAAAGCGCAGAAGCTTTGCAGAAAGTCCCTCCTCGGAAATCAGCGTTCCGACTGCCGATCCAATGCCGCCGTCTATTACATGATCCTCTAAAACTGCCGCTGCACCGGTTTTGGAAATAGAATGTATAAGCTGTTCACGGTCCAGAGGACAAACCGTCGGAAGTGTGATCAGCTCTGCCGAGACTCCATCCTTTGCAAGCTGCTCGGTTATCTTTTCTGCTGTGGAAACCATTCGTCCGTAGCTAATGATCGTAATATCCTCTCCGTCTGCAAGCTTGCGCGCCTTCCCAAACGCAAAGGAACGGTGGGTTGTACCCTGTGTTCCGCCGCGCGGATAACGAATTGTGATCGGACCCTTATGTTCCAGGATGGCATAGGAAAGCATATCCGACAGCTCCTCAAAGGAGGACGGCGCTAAAATACTCATATTCGGCATGGCAGAAAGACAGGAAATATCAAACAAGCCATGGTGTGTTTCGCCATCTGCTCCGACAATACCGGCACGGTCTGCGCAGAATACCACATGTAAATTCTGCAGGCAGACATCATGCAGAACCTGGTCGTATGCACGCTGAAAAAAGGACGCATAGACCGGGAAAACCGGGATCATGCCGCCTGCTGCAAATCCGGCTGCAAGCGTTGCCGCATGCTGCTCTGCAATTCCGGTGTCAAAGAACCGATCCGGAAACTGCGCCGCAAAATCCATTAACCCTGTTCCGCTCGGCATTGCGGCTGTGATAGCAATAATCTCCGGCGTGCTTTTTGCAAGTGTGCAGAGTGTTTTTCCAAAAACGGCGGAATAATCATCCGGCTGTGCCGGAAAGTCGTTTGCATGCTCTAAATCAAAGCCGGAAATCCCATGGAATACCTGCGGATTCTGCTCTGCCGGAGAATACCCCTTTCCTTTCTTGGTATGCACATGCACCACAATGGGATGCTGAGAATTTTTTGCGACTGTCAGGGCAGAAATCAGATTTTCCAGGTCATGTCCGTCAATCGGTCCTAAATAATCAAAGCCTAATTCGTTAAAAAGGGTGGTCGGCAGAATCAGCATTTTCAGCTTCTGCTTGACAGTTCGGATCAGCTCAGCTAGCGGTTTGCCAACTGCCGGGATTCTGGTAAGTCCCCGTTCTACAATAGATTTCGAT
>RQCD01000007.1 GCA_008668455.1 Clostridia bacterium | reverse complement strand
TATTTAATCTTTCACCGCTACAATATAGTTAAAGGAGTTGAGAAAGATGGCAATTGAAGTATTTAACCGATACGAACACAAGTACCTCATAGACCGGAAATCATTTCTTAGAGCGCAGGAGATTATGTCGTTCCATATGAAATCCGATCCCTATAATATCAATGGTAAGCCATACACCATTGCAAACATTTATTATGACACCCCGGACGAGTACCTGATCCGGAATTCTTTAGAAAAACCGGCATACAAGGAAAAGCTCCGGCTGCGTGCCTACGGTGTGCCTGGTATGGATACCAAGGTATTTTTAGAGATCAAGAAAAAATATAACGGGATCGTCAACAAAAGGCAGAGCGTATTAAAGCTTTCCGAGGCATACCAGTTTACCGAAAACGGAATCCTGCCCGATTATCAGGACTACATGAATCCTCAGGTATTATCCGAGCTTTCCAATTTTCTAAAATTTTATCAGCCGATCCCAAAGCTTTACCTTGCCTATGACCGGATCGCATATTTTGAGGAGGGAAACCCGGATCTTCGGATTTCCTTTGATCAAAACATCCGTTCCAGGCGGTTTGGTGTGGCGCTGGAGCTGGAAGATTACGGTGAGCTGTTGTTTGATCAGAATACCCATTTGATGGAAATTAAAACATCCCTTGCAAAGCCGCTGTGGCTCTGTAAAATGTTAGACGAACTGAATCTTTCAAGGGTGAGCATTTCCAAATACGGAACGGAATATGCACGCTATGTAAGCGAAAATCCAAGCAGAATGGTAGTGGCAGTGTAAAGTAGCATATGAAAAAAGAAGTATGCGAAACCCTACCGTCACCCTTGACAGCTTAGGCAAAACAATGCTTAAAATACCGTGCCGACGGTGAAAAACTCAAGAACAAATTGAAATTTACCATCAGCAAAAACAGTGTAGCATTGTTTTACAGCACTGTAAAGGGCAAGCAAAACCAAAGATTTTGTGACCGAATTCGCCTCAGGTTCAAAATCTAAGAACAAATTATGCATTAGCTTGCTGTGATTGAATATGTGCAACGGTTTTCTGCCCGTGATAAATAAGCAGCTGCCATTTTCCCGGCATAGTAGCAGTATTCTCAAGCATATCAACCTAGTTAAGCGCCTGATAACTGTTGCACTTATGTGGTCTGAGAAAGTTGTAATAGCACACCCAAAGAGCAACAGCATAGTTTGCGACCATAAAAACAGATATAGCAGATAAAGTATTTGTCCGGAGTGACCGCGAGCTGCTCATCCGACTGGCGGTGAATCTGATTTCCAATGCTTATACCTATGGAAAAAGCAGCATCTTTGTGTCCCTAAAATAGGAAAAGAATCAGTCTGTTCTGACTGTGTCGGATGATGCAATCGGTATTTCGGAAGAACATCTTCCAAAAATCTGGGAGCGTTTTTATCAGGGCAATCCCTCCCGGACACATGAGCAGGGAAACATGGGATTGGGACTTTCCATAGTGCGCTGGATTGCCGCATTTCATGGTGGAGAGATTTGGGTAAAGAGTCGGCTTGGAGAGGGAACAGAGTTTAGATTTTTGATATCAATGCAGTAAAAAAGCCAGACATCCGAAAGTTTCGGGTGTCTGGTGTTTTTTTATTAGTCCATTTTCGGAAGCTTATCAATGCTTGCCTGCAATTCTTCATCGGTCGGAATATAGTCGCTCATTTGTCCGTCGTGGAATTTTTCGTAGGCAACCATATCAAAGTAACCGGTTCCGGTCAGACCAAACAGGATTGTTTTTTCTTCTCCGGTTTCCTTACATTTTAACGCCTCGTCGATTGCAGCGCGGATTGCGTGGCTGCTTTCCGGAGCAGGGAGGATTCCCTCCACTCTTGCAAATTCTTCAGCTGCACGGAATACATCTGTCTGCTTCACAGAGTGCGCCTCCATCAGACCGTCATGATACAGCTGGGAAAGTGTGGAGCTCATACCGTGATAGCGCAGACCGCCTGCGTGGTTTGGAGCCGGGATAAAGCCGCTTCCTAAGGTATACATTTTTGCTAAAGGGCATACCATGCCGGTATCGCAGAAATCATATGCAAATTTACCTCTTGTTAAGCTTGGGCAGGATGCCGGCTCAACTGCAATGATCTGATAATCTGCCTCGCCGCGGAGCTTTTCACCCATAAACGGTGCGATCAGACCGCCGAGGTTTGAGCCGCCGCCGGCACAGCCGATAATCATATCCGGCTTAACGCCGTATTTATCAAGCGCTGCCTTTGCCTCTAAACCAATTACCGACTGATGCAGGAGTACCTGATTTAACACACTTCCCAATACATAGCGGTAACCCGGAGTGGAGGTTGCAACCTCAACTGCCTCAGAAATTGCGCAGCCAAGACTTCCGGTTGTTCCGGGATGCTCGGCTAAAATTTTTCTGCCGACCTGGGTTTCGGTTGAGGGGGAGGGAGTGACCGATGCGCCGTAAGTTCTCATCACTTCGCGGCGGAACGGCTTTTGTTCATAGGAGACCTTTACCATGTAGACTTTACAGTCCAGACCGAAGTAAGAGCATGCCATGGAAAGTGCAGTACCCCACTGACCGGCTCCGGTTTCGGTGGTGACGCCCTTTAAGCCCTGCTTTTTCGCATAATATGCCTGGGCGATAGCGGAATTTAATTTATGACTTCCGCTTGTGTTGTTGCACTAAAATTTATAATAGATTTTTGCCGGTGTCTTTAAATGCTCCTCTAAGCAATAGGCACGAACCAGCGGAGACGGACGGTACATTTTATAAAACTTTTTGATCTCGTCCGGAATTTCGAAATAGGGGGTTGTATCATCCAATTCCTGTGCCACTAATTCTTCACAGAATACCGGATATAATTCCTCTTTTTTCATAGGCTGATGTGTGCCGGGGTTTAAAAGCGGTGCAGGCTTGTTCTTCATGTCGGCACGCAGATTATACCAAGCGTTCGGCATCTCCTGCTCATCTAAGTAGATTTTGTACGGGATTTCTTGTTTGTTCATTGCTTTTTTTCTCCTTTCAGATTTTCAAAATTGAGGGAATCAGAGCAAACAAAAAACTCCTATCCCTTACTGCTGGGACAGGAGTGTAAAAATCCTGCGGTGCCACCCGGCTTGACGAAAAATCGCCCACTTTACGCATACTATCATATGCAGACTTTTTTTCACGGAGAGCCATACTCCGGCGCACATACTAAAATTTCTGATTGCCCTCGGAAGTCCATTCAGCAAAGCATTTTCTGCCGCAATCCCACCGCCTGCGGCTCTCTTAAAAGAAAAGCGGCATTGCCTACTTACTCTTCCTCAACGGTTTATGCCATGATTTTAGCACATGTCTTTTTCTTTGTCAATACAAAATTTAAAAATTGTTGTTATTTTTTAAATTTTTCGTGAATGCCATTGATTTTTTGGGCAAAATATATTAAAAT
>RQCD01000142.1 GCA_008668455.1 Clostridia bacterium | reverse complement strand
TGGATAGAGTGTCAGACTCCGACTCTGAAGGTCGTGCGTTCGAATCGCATCAGGCGTACCACCAAAAGCCAGTATTTAAGCCATTTTTCGGCTTTACTGGTTTTTTTGTTTTGTCCTTTATTGTGCAAAAACAGTTTTTATTCTGCCTTTTTTGGCAGGGTTAAAATTATCCGCTCCGCCGCCCTCTGATATGGAGGAGCTTCGCGAAAAGGACGATCCGGATGACTTCACATCTCTTGTTTACACTGTCCGCGAAGACGGTTCGGCAATGATTACCGACTATTCGGCAAGGTTTATGGGTGACCTCAACTCGGGTTTCGGTATTGAACTTACCGTCCCGTCCGAAATTAACGGGCATCCCGTTACGGCAATCGCCGACGGTGCGCTTCGTGAAGGCTCGATGAGAATTTTCGGCATTACGCTTCCGCCCACGATAAAGGAGATCGGAAACAGAGCCATTTACGGCAGATACTTAAAGTATCTTAAATTAAATGACGGACTTGAAGTTATAAAGGATTATGCAATTGATTGCGGCGATGAGTTTGAAACACTTGTTATTCCCGATAGTGTAAAATTTATAGGCGATGAAGCGATCGGCGGCGAAGCCTTAAAAAGCATCACAATGCCGAAAAACCTTGAATTTTTGGGCAAGAGAATATTTTTTGGCTCGGCTTGCAAAAATATATTTATCAAACCGGCAAACATAGACACTGGCAAAACCGTTATCCTTGCTCTTTATGACGGTGATAAATTTGTCGAAATGCAGCAATCAAACGAGTACAGCGAAACGAACAGAGAAATCACATTCATTCCGGTCAAAAACTATACGTGCGCAAGGGTCATGATTTGGAACAGCCCCAGCGGAATTTCACCCGTATGTGATTTCAAAATTATAGAATAAAATCAGAAAGTCCTGAAAGCCGCATAAAACCTTGCATTGCATGTTTTATATTAGATCAATAAAAAAATGTTGCAAAAAACCGAAAGTTATGATATAATAAAAGGGTAGAAGGAAATTTGAAATTACATTCTACCGTTTATCCTATACATACCAATAGGAAGCCCAAAAAAAGCGCCTTGCCTCGGCGCTTTTTTTAATTTGTAGGAAATTGCGTAAAACGCAATGACGGAAAATCAAAAATGCTACTTTATTCCTACGCCCGCAGGCGGAGCTTTTATCAAAAGCTTTTTTATTGGCAGGAGGTTTCGCAGAATGCATGGACGAAAAATCAAAATACCGCCTTATTTCCGCGCATGCAAGCGGCTTTCTGTCAGAGCCTTTTTATACTGTCACGTCTGCCGGGATTGCTCCGGTTACCCGGATCACATCTTGCGGAGACATATAGAGTGCGCAGCCGCAGATCCCGGCGCTGATTGTGATTTTATCGTAATCAAGGCACGACTGACAAATATAGGTCGGATATTTTTTCTTCATGCCGATCGGTGAAACGCTGCCGCGGATATAGCCTGTCAGACCTAAAAGTTCCTTTACTGCGATCAGCTCCACCTTTTTTTCTCCGGCAGCAGCTGCAAGCTTTTTCAAATCCACTTCACAGCAAACCGGAATACACACCACCAAAATCCCGTTCCTATCACCGCGCCCAACCAGCGTTTTATACGATTGCTCCGGCGGAATTCCCATTTTTTCAGCAACTGCCTCTCCGAAATGATCCCCCACTGTTCCGTCTGTTTCATATTCAATTGCCTCAAATGGTATCTTTGCAGCATTTAAGCTCCGCATTGCATTTGTCATAATTGGTTTTTTCTTTGCCATATTACCTTTTGTTCCTTTCTAAAATCTCTGCATTCCGTAAAATCGGTGCGATGCCGCGCCAGGCGAATGCATAGCGCTGATATATTTGCCGGAATGCCCGATTGGATAGGTTTAATTCCGGCTCATTGATAAGATTCTCGGAAAAAGCTGCAATCCGGGACTCCGGAATGTTACGGTTATGCGGACATACCTCCTGGCATCGGTCACAACCCCAAAGCATACCGCTTTTTTGAATGGATTCTTCCTCCTCCGGGGTAAGCTTTCCTTTTTTTTGCGTGAGATAGGAAACGCATTTTTTCTGACAAAATCCATCCCTTGCAAGCGCACCGCCCGGACATGCTTTTTTACACGCACCACAATTTTCACAGGTATTCTGCAAAACCGGTCTGGATGCCGGGATTTCACAATCGGTAAGAATAAAACCCAAAAAGCCAAAGCTTCCGAATTGCGGATGAATCAGCATATGATTTTCTCCGATAAAGCCTAACCCAGCGCGCCAAGCAAGATAGCGCTCATCCAAATTCCAGGAATCTGCATAAATCTCTGCCAGATAACCCTGTTCCTGCAACATTTTACAAAGCGGCTGTAAAAGCTCCGGGAGAACCATATGGTAATCCAATCCGCGTGCATAGCGCGAAATCCGGCTTTTTGTTACGTTCTGATAGTAGGATACAAACACCGCCACAATCGTTTTTACCTCCGGCATCACTAAAAACGGATCAGAGCGCACCTCCGGCGATGGATCAACAAAGACTGCCGGCTCTTTTCCACGCAAAGAACGGCAAAGATCCTCATAAATCTCTGCCGGAACAAACCCAATATCGGAAATGTTCTCATTCTCTGCGCATTGCCGGAGTACTTCCTCCATCTTACAGGTATTTTTCAATCATATCCTCCAGCTCATCCTGGGAGCGCACCCCAACCAGCCGTTCTGTCAGCTTTCCGTTTTGAAACAGCAGCAGTGTTGGAATAGACACAATTGCAAAGCTTGCCGCAAGCTCACCCTGCTCGTCCACATTCACCTTGCCCACCTTTATTTTTCCTTTATATTCCTCCGAAAGCTCGTCCACAATCGGGGAAAGCATCTGGCACGGTCCGCACCAGCTCGCCCAGAAATCCACCAAAACCGGGATTTGGGAATTTGTAACCTCTGCTTCAAAGGTTTCCTTTGTAATTGTCATTGCCATATTTATTCCTCCTAAATCAGTAAGTTTCTACCGGGATCTCATTGATACCACCGGCGCTATAGGGGATTTGTTCATAGAATGCCCCGTTTTCAAAACGATATTCACGAATTTCATAGCTTGCACTGGACGAAATGGTCAGACGTATCACCGGAATCATATCTGAATCGGTATAGATCTCACTCACACTCAATTCTGCTTTTCCATGCATATGGTTTTCAAAGAGCGGATAAACACCCTCGTCATTCTGCACCACCAATGCCCAGTTCTGGCTGTCATCCCATAAAAATTCCCCGTTCTCATAGGCTGCGTCGGTTAAGAGCAGAATATTTTCCTCCGCTCCGCCGGAATGCGTGATATCATAGCTGCATTCCGCAGCCTTATTCATTTTTTTGTATTGACCTTTGTTTTCTGAAATTTCAATTTTCTTTGCCGCCGGAGTCGGCTCTGCGGTTGCTGTCACCGTTGGCGACGGTTCTGCGGTCGGAGTGGCGCTAGTCGGCGCATTTGCGCCTTTACAGCCTGCCAGCATCAAAACCAATCCGATTGCCAAAATCATTCTTTTCATCGCGTTTCCCTCCTTATTCGTCTACCCATTTCTGTTCCAGTACCGCACAAGCTGCCCTGCCATTGGTCAGTTCGGTCATCTCGCGCAAAAATGCGTCTGTGTTTTCTATTTTAGACAAAACATAAAACGTGACATCCTGTCCGTATTCTGCATCCTCTGTTGGATAATGCGCCGCGGCAATTGCATACTGTACCTTACCCGCAAGTGTATAATCTACCTTGACCGACACAAGATTGCAAAGCGTTCTTGTAATAATTTTTGCCTCCTGCAAACCAAGCTTTGCGCTGCTTCCGTATGCATGCACCAAGCCGCCCGTTCCCAAAAGAACGCCCCCAAAATATCGGGTCACTACAACAGCGACATCTACCAAGCCCTCTTTCCGGATCACATCTAAAACAGGCATTCCTGCCGTCTGTGCCGGTTCACCGTCATCCGAATAACGAAAAATATGATTTTCTTCAATCACATAAGCATAGACATTATGCCGTGCGTCCGGAAATTCCGACCGGATTTTCGCTAAGAATGCTAATGCATCCTCCTCAGTGGGTGCAGGTGCAACAGAGGCAATAAATTTTGATTTTTTCTCGGTCAGAAAGGCGCGCCCCTCGCCGGCAACCGTTTTATAGCATGCTCTCATCGTGTCCTCCTTAATCTGTCAAAAAATCGTGCAGACTTTGAAACACCTGCTGGTCTGCCCAAATCGTCAGTCGGATTCCCTCTGGCAGATATTCCTCTTTGAGCACCTTTTGATTTTGGTGCAGATCGTTTAATCTGCCGCCCTCGGAATACGGGAGAAGGACAGAAAATTCTGTTTTCTTTCCGGGCGCTGTTTCCGAAATAGCTGAAATTAAAGCTTCTATTCCCGTTCCGTATTTTGCCGAAATCGAAACGCACCGGTCATATCCCGGTACTGCCGACGGAATAAACTCCGGAGAGTCCAGAAGGTCACACTTATTAAACGCTAAAATCTGCGGTTTTCCATCTGCTCCGATTTCATGCAGAACCGACGCTGCAACCTGCATCTGATGTTCCCGTTCAGCACAGGAGGCGTCCACCACATGTACCAGCAGATCTGCCACTGCCGCCTCCTCCAGTGTTGAATGAAATGCCTCCACCAATTGGTGTGGCAGTTTTCGGATAAATCCAACTGTATCAATCAAAAGAATCCGGCGATTGTCCTCTAACACCAATCCGCGTGAGGTTGGATCAAGCGTTGCAAACAGTTTATTTTCTGCCAATACTCCGGCATCGGTGAGATGATTCAGGAGTGAGGATTTTCCGGCATTCGTATATCCTACAAGCGCTGCCGTGATCACACCGTCCTTTTTCCTTCTTGACCGGAGCAGAGTGCGGTGCTTTTCCAGCTCCTTTAATTCACTCTCCAGAGCAGAAATCCTGCGCCGGATATGCCGGCGGTCACTTTCAAGCTTTGTTTCTCCGGGTCCTCTTGTGCCGATTCCGCCGCCGGTACGGCTCATTTCTGTTCCGAGTCCGCGCAGCCGCGGCAGGCGGTATCTGAGCTGTGCCAATTCTACCTGGAGCTTTCCCTCTCCGCTTTTTGCCCGCATTGCAAAAATATCTAAAATCAGCATGGCGCGGTCGAGCACCTTGACTCCTAAGAAATCTGTAATGTTCCGGATCTGCACCGGAGACAGCTCATCATCAAAAATCACACAATCCACCGAAAGCTCAGGAATCGCCATCCGGATTTCCTCTAATTTTCCCTCTCCCATATAGGTTGCTGCGTCCAGCGTTGGTTTATTCTGAATCACACAGGCTGCCACCTCTGCGCCTGCCGTCTTTGCAAGTTCTTCTAACTCGCGCATAGACTCCTCGGTGGTATCCTCCAAAACATCAATTCTGCCGGTATGCACCCCTGCCAAAAGAACGCGTTCCTTCTTTTCCTCCTGATTTTCCAATTGCATACCTCCTCTCGTTTCTATTATATCAAATTTTTCTCCGTTCGTATACCCCCAAATGTAAAATTTTTAATAAATTTTGGGGATGCAAGAGAACCCTCTGACATCCCCGCAGACTACTCATGTAATTTTGCCTCTGCATTCATATCGTTTAGCGTTTTCGATTCGTAGAATTTACCCTTTTGCTCCATCAGTTCTTCATAAGTTCCCATTTCCACGCATCGTCCGCCGTCCATTACAACAATCCGATCCGCATCACGGATAGTGGAAAGGCGGTGGGCAACGATAAAGGTGGTACGTCCATCAATCAGATGCGAAATAGCACGCTGGACGTGGTATTCCGAAATATTGTCAAGCGCCGAGGTCGCCTCATCTAAAATCAGAATTTTCGGATCACGAATCAAAGCACGCGCAATCGAGATTCTCTGCTTCTGACCGCCCGAAAGCTTGCCGCCGTTTTCTCCGATCATCGTATCCAAGCCGTTCGGCAGATCCTTTAAAAACTCGTCAATATTAGAAAGCTTTACAACCTCATCTAACAGCTCCTCATCCACATGCGCCAATCCGTAGGTGATGTTTTCGCGGATTGTACCGGTGAAAAGAATGCTATTCTGCGGCACAACCGAGATAAAGTGCCTGTAATCGGTCAGATTAAGCGCCTCAATCGGTTTTCCGTCCACCAGCATTTCTCCCTTAGTCGGAAGCAGGAAACCAATAATCATATTCATCAGAGTAGATTTTCCCGATCCGGACGCACCGACAAAGGCAATACATTCTCCCGGCTCTACGTCCAGTGAAAAGTCCTTAATCGTATCCTCCTCTGCATTCGGATAACGGAAGCAGGCATGCTGGAACTGAATGCTTCCGTGCACATAACGAAGCTTAATCTTACCGCGGTTATCCTCAATCTGATTGGAAAGCACAATTTCAGAAACCGACTGGATGGATTCCATTCCCTTTGTCAGCTCCGGGAAAATGCCGACTAAGCCCTGCACATTTCCGGAAATAGTGTTAAAATAGGATTGATACAGAACAATATCGCCGACTTGGATTTTCCCCTTTAGCGCAAGGTAGGTTGTAAAGAACAGGCAAATAGCGCTGGCGATCTGACTAACCACCCAGGAAATCGATCCGAAATAGGCATTGGTTCGATCCACCACTAATCCACGCTCCCGCAGCTTTCGGATGTTTTGCTCTAATTCTGCGATCTCCTCGTTTTCCAAGCCATGTGCTTTGGTAACCGGAATCATATCCAGCATGTTGGAAACCTTTGCTGAAATATTCTCCGTTTCCTGGCGAAAGCTTCGGTTGGTAGCCGCCATTGGCCGGCGGAACAGCCGCACCAAAATCACATTTATCGGAACAACCAAAAGAAAGAATAGCGTTACCGCGCCGCTCTTTGCCGCAGAAATTCCGATTGCTACCAAAATCGAAAGAATCGCCGGAATGACTGTTTTTAAAATATGCGTATTCAAAAATTCAACTGCTTCCACATCCCGCAGAAATTTTGATTGAATGCGTCCGCTTTCAATTTCCTTATGGTAGGCAAGCGAAAGGTGCTGCAGCTTTTTAATGAGTGTGTTTCGAAGTCCTGCACCAATATTTCGAAGCATTTTATCAGTAAAGCGCGCATATAGCACATGCATCGGAATATTCTGCAGGAGCAGAAGTAAAAGCACTATGCCGTTGATCATCAGCGTGCGCATCATATCCGGCTCGTTGCTGGTGACTGCATTAATCACATTGGTTGTTACCAGCGGAATCGCATAGGTTGGTGACGCTTTGATTGCAAAGAGAACAGACGACCATAAAATCTGGAAGCGATTCTTATAAAACAAATGCTTCAGAATTTTTTTGCCGTCACGTTTTCCGGTTTCTCCTGCACTTTCCCGAAAAAGCACCTCGTAATCAGGGATGGGATTGTTTCTTTTCGCTTGAGTGTTTTCTTTCATAAGACATCTCTCCAGACTGAATGTTTTTTGTACAGTAACATTATATATGATTCTGAACATTTGTCAAGACTTTTTTGAGATTCCGTATTTTTTATAATGTTTGCACAAAAAAAGAAGAAGATTTTATTAATCTTCCTCAATTGTTTCGGATGGAAGCCGCCCCATAATTTTCTTATAGGTTTTTGTAAAATATGAGGCGTTATTAAAGCCGCACATGCTTGCAATCTGTGAAATGGAATAGTATTTCTGAGAAAGCAGAATCTGTGCCTGCCGGCATCTGACCATATTCAGATACGTCACTAAGGACACCCCCGTGTTTCGCTTAAATTCCCTGGAAAAGTACGCACGGGAAAATCCGACATGCTTTAGGATATCCTCCACGCTGATTTCCTCAAAATAATGATACTTGATATAGGTAATTGCCTGCTTTACATGACTGGAAAAGCCTGCATTCTCCTCTGCCTCATTGCTCGGATAATGCTCCATCAGATAGACCAGAAGCTCTAAAACCGCAATGCGGAGCTTTGTTTCGTGAAACGGCGGACGTCTGTAAAAAAGCTCCTGCAATCGCGGAAAAAAATCGCATAGCTTCTGATGCCGGAGAAATGGCTGAAACCTCACAGACGGAATATTAATTCCATTTGTCCGGCAAAACTTTGTGTCCACAATCAGACAGTAATATTCAATCTGGGAATCGCTTATAATATCGTGAAAGACATCCGAATTGATCACTACAACGTCCCCTGCCTGGACCGTAATATTAGAAAGATCGTAGGTAACTGTTCCGCTTCCCTCCACAAAGCACAAAATCTCCACATTATCATGCCAGTTTCCGTACATTGCCGTCCGGTTTGTGCGGACATTGTAATGAAAGATAAACGGGATCAGATTATTATACATAATATGGTTTTCGTAATTCATATTGACCGGCATTTCCGGCGCAGGATTCTGTGTCATAGGATCACCCCTAAAAAAGCATAATTGTTTGATAAGTCAGCATAATTAAACCTTGTAATTTCTTACTTTCTATTATACAATGAAATCATCAAACAGTCAAGGAGATGAAGAAAAAAATGTACCCATTTAAAATCGGCGCAATGTTAGACTCTTTTAAGCTGGACACAAAATCGGCAATCAAAAAGGCGGCAAGTCTGGGGGTTTCCGGCTTGCAGATGTATTCTACAACCGGCGAAAACTCCCCGGAGAAC
>RQCD01000021.1 GCA_008668455.1 Clostridia bacterium | reverse complement strand
TCACCGGCGTGATCACCGCGCTGCAAAATGCGTTTGCCTGCGCGGCAAGGCTTTTTGAACTGCTTGAAGAACCCTCCCGTCTGCCGGATGCGCCTGACGACAAGGATGTGGGGCCTGCTGACGGAAACCTGCGTTTAGAGCATGTTTATTTTTCTTACACACCAGAGAAAAAGCTGATTGAGGACTTTAACCTCACCGTCCGGGCAGGACAGCGGATTGCCATTGTCGGACCGACCGGATGCGGAAAAACAACGCTTATTAACCTTTTAATGCGGTTTTATGATGTGACGGACGGACAAATTCTGATGGAGGGCATCCCCGCCACAAAAATTACCCGGCGCTCGCTCCGGAAAAATTTTGGAATGGTTCTGCAAGACACCTGGCTTTCCGGCGGAACGGTGGCAGAGAATATCAAGATGGCAAAATCAGACGCAACGGACGAAGAAATGATCGCAGCCGCTAAGTCTGCCCATGCGCACAGCTTTATTAAACGTCTGCCGCAGGGCTACGAGACAGTCATCGGCGAGGACGGCGGAAGCCTTTCGCAGGGACAAAAACAGCTTCTCTGCATTGCCCGGCTTATGCTTGCACTGCCGCCGATTCTGATTCTGGATGAGGCAACCTCCTCCATTGATACCAGAACCGAAAAAAAGGTGCAGGACGCCTTTGCAAAGCTGATGCAGGGGCGCACCAGCTTTATCGTTGCCCACCGTCTCTCCACCATCCAGGACGCTGATGTAATCCTCGTGATGAAGGACGGAAATATCATCGAGCAGGGAAACCACAAAACACTTCTTGCACAAAACGGATTCTATAAAAAATTATTTGAAAGTCAGTTTGAACATTAAAAAACACAGGGCTTGCCTAAAAACAGGCAAGCCCTGTGTTTTTATTTATCCTCATCCCTGAACGAATGAATTTTCACCACAATCACCGACATATCATCCGCAGTTTTTGGATTTTCGCGTTTTTTTGCCTCGGTCAGAATCAGATCGGCAAGGTTCGGATTTTCCTGATGCGCAATCAGAAATTCCGAAAGCCAGTCGTCCTCCTCTGCCCCGGTTACTCCGTCTGAAATCATCACGACGGTATCTCCTGCCGAGAGCGTTCTTTGATGGCACCCACAGGAAATATCGTCCAGGATTCCGACCGGGAGCGTTCCGGCTTCAAGCTTCTCTGCCCTCCCCTTATGCAGGAGATAGCTTCCTGCTGCGCCAACCTTAAAAAAGTCTGCAAGACCGGTTCGCCGGTCAATACAAAGAAGATCAATTGTGGAAAAGCTTTCTCTGCCGGAATGCAGAATCAGTGTGGAATTGACCAGGCTGACAGCCGTCTGCGCAGAAAAGCCTGCGCTCATAAACTCTGTCAGAAGCTCTGCCGCCATACGGCTTTCTCCGTAGGCATCCGCACCGCTCCCCATTCCATCGCACAAAAGCAGACAGCTTTTTCCGCCCGGGAGAGAAAACTCTGCGGCATAGTCGCCGCATGCACAATCCGGATTTTCTGCTGTTTGCCGATGCGAAACAAGAAGCCTGATGTGATCCTCTGCCATAAGCGTAAAATCCGGTTCCTCCTGTTGAATCCGCATCGGCGCGCCGAAAATGTCCGATGTGATTTTCTCCAGCAGCTCTGCATCCATTTTTTCTGCCGGTTTTATGTAAACTTCGGGATCGTGGTGTGCTTTTTCAAGAACGCTGACCTCTCCTGCATGCAGTCCTGACCGGGCAAGAGAGCGTGAAAGCTTGTCCTCCGCGGTTCGCAGAAAGGAAAATCCGTTTCGCATGCGTTCTGACAGCTGCTCCATATAGCCGGAGATTTCCTCATACTGCCTTGCCGCATACCGCTGACCGGAAACCGCATGATTCCGCCGGATTGCGCGTTCCTTAAATAATTCATATACATGACCGAATTCCGATAAAAATACCTCGCTCCGTATACAGTTCTCCCGAAATACGCGCGGAAGATTATCCGGATCGCAGTATCCCTGCTGCTCAACCGTCTCTAAAATCTGATAAATTCTTTGAACCGTATCCCCATAATGCTCCTGCCAGCAGGAGGTCCATTGCGGACAGGACGGACAAACTCTTTCGCAAACAGTATCTAAAAGCTCCTCTGCCGTACCCGGTTTTCCGTCTTTTCCGGCAAGTCCGGCAAGCGTATGCCCTAATTCGGAAAAGGAATGTGCCGCCGTTTTCAGCTCCTGCACCAAAATCCGACCTGTCCGTCCGGATTCCGGATGCTGAAAGCATTTTGCAAGGTTCATCCCAAGCCGCTGACAAATCCGCCGCGGAACTGCAAGATAAATTGCCGCCGCAAGCGACGCCTCCCCCACAGAAAGCGTGAGTGTGCCGGAATAGAGCCAGCTGATAAAAAGACTCAGAAAATAGCCTGCAATCACCCCCGGCTTTGCCAGCTCGGAAAGAAAATAGGAAAGCATTGCGCCCATTCCGCAAACTGCGGAAAAAAGAATTGCGTCCGAGTGGTTCAGACTGCAAAAAAACCCTAAGGTCATACCGATACATCCGGCAAGCGGCAGAGAGCACCACCCTCCCGACAGCATTAATAACAGCAGACAGAAAACCGAACTGATCTTGATTTCCCCCGGCAAAATCAAGCCGGAGCAGCCGCCAAGAAGAATGCCGCAAAAAAGAACGCCGGAAATCAGCGTTTGCTCCTGCATCGGCTGATCCTCCGAAAACGTTCTGATTTCCGAAAAAATCAGACAGGAAATTGTGCAAAGCGCCGCTTCTCCTAAAACCGTGATCCCTAAAATTGCAGACTGTCCGTAAAACACAAGCGCACATCCGCCCCCCAGCAGGGATGCCGCTCCGCACAAAACCGCTTTTGACATCTTTTTTTCAAAAAAAGCAAAGCCCAGGATCAAAAATAAAACAGAAAATGCATATCGGACAAGATCTCCTCCGGCACTGACAATTCCCAAAACATACCCGGCAATACCAAGATACCAGAGCTCCTTGTCAAGCGCTGCTGCAAGAAAGGACAAGCCAAACGGAAATACTCCAAACACCGGCGCACGGCTTGCAAAAAACAGCGCCGCACACCATAGAAGCTCCCTCTTTTGCGGAAGCCGGATCAATTTTTTTTCTTTTGCGGTTACGATATTCATGCGTCCGCCTCCTCTTTTGTGATGACTTTATTTTATCACAAAGGAAAGGAAAATTTTGTCTAATCCACTTGTCGAAATAAATTTTTCGTCCGACATAGATTGTCAAAACCTTAAAAATTTATTGCAAATTCTTATTTTTTATAGTAATTTTTCAAAAAATATGATATACTGATGGTATCTAAGGCTTTTTAGGAGGAATGGAACAGAATGAGAATCCTTGTTTTTTCAGATACGCACGGTCAGCTGGATCGGTGCAGGCGGCTGCTTCGCACGATTCCGGAGGTAGATATGGTGCTTCATGCCGGAGATCATGCACAGGACGCTGAAACGCTTGAAAATGATTATCCGGGCATCCTGTTTCACTATGTCCGGGGAAACTGTGATTTCTCATCCGCTCCGGGAGAAAGCGTGATTGAAGCAGACGGGAAACGGATTTTTTTAACGCACGGACACTGCTACCATGTAAAATATGACGAAAAATACCAGGCGATTTTACAAAAGGCAAGAAAAGAAAAGGCAAATCTTGCTGTGTTTGGACATACCCATATCCCTTATGATCAGCATTACGGAGATCTGATTCTTTTAAATCCAGGCAGCCTCACCTATAGCGGCACTTACGGCGTGGTTGAAATTGAGAACGGCAAGCTCCGCGCCGCCGTCTGCAAATGTCCATAAAGGGAAATAAAAAAAACCCGCCAGGGTTTTTATGTATTAGGGGGAGTCGGGGATGCAGAAGCCTACTTTTCTGCATCCCCATTCTAATGAAAAAAAGGATGGTTCTGCAGACCGGAAATGTTCAGACAGCCTGCCGAGGTTGATTGAAGCATGCAACGCTTCAATCTTGAATCTATATAAAATTTTACTTGTTTTCCTGTGTGCCGGTTGACGGAACATCCTCACCAAGCTTCACATCAATATCCAAAAGCTCACCCTCACGGATTACTGTCAGCTTCAGATACTCATTCGGCGCTTTTTTATCGCGGATTTCGTTTAATTCCTGCGAGGTTTTCACAGCCTTACCGTCTGCCTTGACAATCAGATCGCCAACCTTGATCCCGGCAGCCTCTGCACCGCTTCCAACGCTTACCTGCTCAACAGAAAGTCCGTTTCTTGTCTGGCTGACAGAGATACCAACCAGCGGTCTGCCGGAAACAAATCCGTTGTTCATCAGATCGTCGATAATCGGCTTTGCTTCGGAAATGGCAATGGCAAAACCGATTCCCTCAACACCGGTAGAAGAAAGCTTAATGGTGTTGATACCAATGACCTCGCCGTATTTATTCACCAGCGCACCGCCGGAATTACCCGGATTAATTGCTGCGTCGGTCTGAACCAGATTATAAACCTTATTGTCCACTGTCATGGTTCTGTTGACTGCGCTGATCACACCTGCGGTAACCGTTCCGGCAAATTCCTGTCCGAGCGGATTACCGATGGCAACTGCCAGTTCGCCGACCTCCAGCTTTGTGGAATCGCCGAGCGTTGCTGCCGGAAGATCTTTTTTATCAATTTTCAGAACCGCAAGATCGGATTTCTCATCCTGACCGATCAGCTTTGCGACAAATTCTTCACCGGTATTTAAAATAACGGTAATCTCATTTGCTCCGTCAATAACATGCTGGTTGGTTACAATATAGCCGTCCGAGCTGATAATGATACCGGAACAGCTGACCTGCTCCTGCCAGGATTCATCATTTGGGTCGCTGGTGTAATAATATCTGCCTGAGAACGGATCGTAATAGCGCCGCGGCGTTACCTTTGCTTTGTTGATGATGCCAACGCAGCTCGGACCAACCTTTGCCGCAATCTGCGAGACTGTCATTTCGCCGCCGGTGAGCGCATTATTCGTGCTGACCATGGAAACGCTCTGCTGCCTCTGTGCAGGCTGTGTGTTCTGCTGATTTTTCAGAACACTTGAAAAACCAACTCCGAAGATGGTGCAGGTTAAAAGACTTGCAGCCACTGCCGAGCTAAGACAGGCAATCCATGTTTTCGGCTTTTTTTGTTTCTTTTCTTTCTGATTGTATATCACAATGTCTGTTGAATCTGTGTTCGGATAACGTTTCATAATAAAATCTCCTTTCTGTCACCCTGCACCGGCTTAATTTTTTAATGGATTCTCTCTTATCCGCAGGGCAAGGAATGATAAGAGATTTTTTCGCCCATGTGCGTTTTGAAAGGCAATGCCTTTCAAAAAATTCGCACGGGCAATTGAATCCGCCGGAGGCTTGTGCGAAAGAACCTTTCACACGATTCCTCCAAACTATTTTATTTAATTTATGCTTCTATCATACAACATAGTTTTGTCATTCGTATGAATAAAAAGTAAATAGTATGATGAAATATTGTAAATAAAATATGAATGAGCAATTGACTTCCGGCATAAAATATGGTATACTAAATGCGAATGATTTGCATTTAATATTTTGGAGGACTTTTATGAAACGGATTATTTCTTTATTTTGTGCTGTTCTGCTGTTCGCCGGGTGTACACCCCAAAGGGCGGCAACCGATGAGCGGCTTACAGTTTACACCTCTTTTTATGCCATGGAGGATTTTGCAAAAATCATCGGAGGGGATCTGATTGCATTAACAAATCTGATTCCGGCAGGAACAGAAGCGCACGACTGGGAGCCTAGGCCGCGCGATCTTGCAGGCTTAGAACAGGCAGACGTTTTTCTCTATAACAGCGATGATATGGAGCATTGGGTGGATTCCTTAGAAGATCAGCTGGAGAAAAAAGACATTTTAGTGGTAGAAACAGCAGACGATTTAGAGGATGATGCGGACGATCCGCATGTCTGGCTGAATCCTGCCAATGCGCTCATACAAATGCAGAGAATCTGCAGCGCCTTCTGTGAAAAAGATCCGGCAAACGCAGCCGCATACCGGCAGAATTTAGAGAAGGCGGCAGAAAAAATCCATTCTCTGGACGAAAAATACCGCACAGCGCTTGCAGGCGTTTCTCGTCGGGAGCTTGTGGTAACCCATGGCGCATACGGATATCTTGCGAGAGCATACGGTCTTTCGCAGCTTGCCATTGAGGGCATGCAGGGAACAAGCGACCCCTCCCCGGCACAGATGGCTAAAATCATTGAGGAAATCAAGGCAAAGGGGATCGGCTGTATTTTCTATGAGGCAGACGGAGAATCGAAAATTGCAGAATCCGTTGCAAAGGAATGCGGCATCAGGACCGCGCCCTTAAATCCCTTTGAGGGAGACGCAAAAGGACGGGACTATTTTTCCGTCATGGAAGAAAACTTAGAATATTTAGAGCAGGGATTAAAATGAAAGACATACTAACCGTAAAAAATCTAACCTTTTCCTACCGGGATGCTCCGGCGCTGCACAAGGTGAGCTTTTCTTTGGCAGAGGGCGACTTTTTAGGCATAATCGGTGAGAACGGAACAGGAAAAAGCACACTGATGAAGCTGATTTTAGGGCTTTTATCCGGCTATGACGGAGAAATTACACTGTTTGGAGAAAACCGAAAAGACTTTCGCAAAAATTCTCTCTTAGGCTACGTTTCCCAGAAAGCAAATTCCTTTAACACGGAATTTCCGGCAACGGTTGGAGAGGTCGTCTCGGCACATCTTTATCCGGACGGCGCGTCGCTTTTTCACAAAGCCGACCAAACGCGTGTAAATGAGGCGCTTTCTGCTGTCGATATGCTGGAATATAAAGATCGGCTGATCGGGAAGCTGTCCGGCGGTCAGCAGCAGAGAGTGTTTATTGCCGCGGCATTGGTGAGCCGTCCGAAAATGATTTTTATGGACGAGCCGACCGTTTGTGTGGCCGCACGCTCCACCAAAACGATTTCCCGGCTGATTCAGAAGCTGAACCGGCAGGGCATGACCATCCTTATGACCAACCACGATACCCACGCGCTGACCGAGCTTGCAAATAAGCTCCTGATCCTCCGGGAGGACGGAACAGCAGATTTTTTGACAAATGACAGGAGATAGAGACTATGCCGGAATTTTTAACCTTTGATTTTATGCAGCGTGCCTTTTTAGTCGGAATTTGCATTTCCCTGACCGCGCCCTGCATCGGACTGATTATTGTTTTGAAAAAGCTCTCCGCCATCGGAGACGCAACCTCCCACACCGCCCTTGCCGGCATTGCCTTTGGACTGGCATTTGGCATCAATCCGATTTTAGGCGCAATTTTATTTTCCCTTTTTGCAGTTTTGAGCATTGAGGGATTCCGGCGCGCGTTCGGACGGTATGCCGAGCTTTCCACCACAGTGACGCTTTCTGCCGGAGTCGGTCTGACAGCGGTTTTTTCCGGATTTATCAGCGGCAGCGCAAATTTAAACAGCTTTCTTTTTGGTTCAATTGTTGCCATTTCAGATTTTGAGCTATATTTAACGCTTGGACTATCCGTTGTCGTATTGGCAGCAACGCTCCTGTTATACCGGGAACTGTTTTTTATCGCCTTTGACGAAACGGCGGCAAGCTTGCGCGGTGTCCGTGTACGTACCGTCAATCTGATTTTCATGTTTTTAACGGCAATTACTGTCTCGGTCGCATCCCGGACGGTGGGTGCGCTGATGATCTCCTCTCTGATGGTGCTTCCGGTTGCGTGTGCAATGCAGATTGCAAAAAGCTACAAAAAGGCGCTCCTTTATTCTATTTTGTTTGCGCTTGCTTTTACTGTTGCCGGCTTGATTCTGGCATATTACTGCAACTTAAAGCCGGGCGGTACGATTGTTCTCTGCGGAATTGCCGTGTTAATTCCGCTATTGATTGCAAAAAAGGAGTGAAACGCATGAAACCGGAGGAAATTTTGACGCATGCCGGAATGAAAAAAACCAGGCAGCGGCTTGCAGTATTATCCGCGCTGTGCGAATCGGACGAGCCGCTTTGCGCAGAAATGATTTTTAAAAAAATCAACGGAAGTTCTCTTTCCACCGTCTACCGTACATTAGAACGCTTTTATGAGCAGGGCTTGGTGGAAAAAACAACCTTTGACGTACAGGATTCCTGCTTTTACAGTCTCCGGACAGAACACCACGGTCACTATGCCGTCTGTCTCGGCTGCCACAAGCGCGAGCCGCTTGAGGTCTGTCCGGTGGAGCATTTTGACGCCGGGGATTTTACCGTTACCGGACACAAGCTTGAAATTTACGGATATTGCAAAGCATGCAGGGGGAAGAATCAATGAAAAAAACAAAATTTTATGCAGTACGAAACGGAAAAAAATGCGGAATCTTCTCCACCTGGGACGAATGCCGCGAACAGATTCACGGATATTCCGGCGCGGAATACAAAAGCTTTCCGACCAGGGAGGAGGCGCTTGCCTATTTAAACCGAGAGGAGTCAGAAATTACGCTTGACCCGGACTGTGCCGTTGCTTATGTAGACGGCAGCTATCTGCACCGCACCCGTCAATTCTCCTTTGGGGCAATCCTTTTGTATCAGGGGAAGGAGCAGCATTTTAAGCTTGCCTTCTCCGATCCGGAGCTTGCCGCTATGCGGAATGTTGCCGGAGAGATCAAAGGCGCAGAATTTATTATGCGCTATTGCGCCGAGCATGAAATTCACTCCTTAGAGCTATATTACGACTATGAGGGGATTGAAAAATGGTGTACCGGCGCATGGTCGGCAAACAAAGAGGGCACAAAACGCTATGCCGCGTTCTATCAGAGCATTAAAAACCGGGTACAGGTGCGCTTTGTGAAGGTGCGCGGACATTCCGGCGTAGAATATAACGAATTGGCAGACGCACTTGCAAAAAGTGCGCTTGGCATTGAATAGAAAGGACAAACATATGAACAAAACCTATCAGGTATTAGAATTTGACAAGATTTTAGATCAGCTTGCCTCCTATACCGAAAGCGACACCGTATCCGACCGGATTCGTTCCTTAGAACCGTATACCACACTTTCAGACGCGCAGCATGCGCAAAAGGAAACCACCGAAGCAGTATCCGCTCTGCTCCGGCTGGGAAGTCCGCCGGTTTCCTTAGGGATTCCGAACGTAACCGCCGCAATCAAGCGGTGCGAGATCGGCGGTGTGCTGAATCCAAAGGATCTGTTAGACGTTTCGCGTGTGCTATATGTGGCACGGAGGATGAAAAGCTATCTTTCCGAGGCAGGCGAGGATGCAGAAATTCTGCACGCTGCCGGAGACAGTCTCCTGACTGCAAGGGCATTAGAGGATCAGATTAACCGCTCAATTCTCTCAGAAACCGAAATTGCAGACGAAGCGTCCTCCGATCTTGGCACAATCCGGCGCAAAATCCGGAATCTGAACGGAAAAATCAAGGACAGCTTAAACAGCATGATTCATTCCCCGCACTACAAGAAATATCTCCAGGACGCTCTCGTGACCATGCGTTCTGACCGCTATGTGATTCCTGTACGTTCGGAATACCGCGGCGAAGTGCCTGGAATTGTACACGACACCTCCGCAAGCGGCGCAACGCTATTTATCGAGCCGATGAGCGTGGTGAACACCAACAACGAAATCCGCGATCTGACCAACCGGGAGCAGCAGGAGATTGAGCGCATTTTAGCCGCGCTTTCCGCTGCGGTATCGGAGGAAAGCCGGGTGATTTCAGCAGACTTTTCGGTTCTCTCCGACCTGGATTTCATCTTCTGCAAGGGGCGGCTTTCCATTGCACAAAACGCCAACGAGCCGGACTTAAATGAGGACGGCATTGTGGAATTTAAGCGTGCGCGCCATCCGCTGATTCCGTCTGACCGTGTGGTGGCAAATGATATTTGTTTAGGGGACGCGTTCGACACCTTAGTGATCACCGGTCCGAACACCGGCGGCAAAACCGTTACCTTAAAAACGATCGGGCTCTTTTCCCTGATGGCGACAGCAGGACTGCATCTGCCCACCCAGGACGGCAGCCGGGCAGCGATCTTTTCCAAGGTCTATGCCGACATCGGAGACGAACAGAGCATTGAGCAAAGCTTATCCACCTTTTCTTCGCATATGGTGCATATTGTGAAGATATTAGAGGAGGCAGACGACCGCTCTCTCGTCCTTTTCGACGAATTGGGCGCAGGAACTGACCCAACCGAGGGGGCAGCGTTAGCAATTTCAATTTTGGAATTTTTGAAAATATTTAAAATCAAAACGGTTGCAACCACACACTACAGCGAGCTTAAGCTTTTCGCCCTCTCGAATGACCGGGTGGAAAATGCGTCCTGCGAGTTTAACGTGGAGTCGCTCCAGCCGACCTACCGGCTGCAGATCGGGATTCCGGGAAAGTCGAATGCCTTTGCAATCTCCCGGCGGTTAGGACTGCCGGAACAAATTATCGACCGGGCAAACGAGCTTTTAAGCGAGGAAAACATCCGCTTTGAGGATGTGATTACCGATCTGGAAACCAACCGGATCAAGGCACAGTCGGACAAGGAGTATGCGGAGCGTCTGCGCCGCGAGCTGACCGACCTGAAAAAACAGGTGGAGCAGGAGCGGAGCAATCTGAAGGAAAATAAATCGCAGATTTTAGACGAGGCACGGCGCGAGGCAAAAATCATTGTAATGGAGGCAAAGGAAGAAGCAAACGCAGTCATCCGGGATTTGGAGCGCATGCGCCAGCAGGGGGCGAAAGGAAAAAACTTAGAGGAACGCGTGCAGAAATCGCGCGAAAATCTCCGAAAAAAAGAAGAAAGCATTGATAAGGCAATGCAGCGTGCGCAAAAGCCGCGCAAAACCTACCAGGAGCCGCCAAAGGATTTAAAAGCCGGCGACACGGTGAAAATTGTGAGCATGGATCAGGAGGCAAGCATTCTAAAACCGCCCGGCAAGGACGGAATGGCACGGGTGCAGGCAGGAATTATCAAGATGGACGTGCATGTGAGCAACTTAAAAAAGGTGGAGGACAAGAGCGCACAGGAGCTTGCAAAACGTTATATCAAAGCATCCTCCGGTTATTCCTCCAAAACCAAAAGCGTTTCCACCGAGCTGGACGTCCGGGGGCAGACCTTAGAGGAAGCAGTGATGAACACCGAAAAATTCTTAGACGACTGCTACCTTGCCGGGGTTTCTCCGGTAACGGTTATCCATGGCAAGGGAACAGGCGTACTCCGGAGCGGAATCCGCGAAATGCTCCGCAGACACAAGCATGTGAAATCCTGCCGGGACGGAAAATATGGCGAGGGCGAATACGGTGTGACGGTGATAGAATTAAAATAAGAATACTCAAGCCACCGCGAAGAAAAAAAAGAGGAGGAGCTAAAAAAAAGGGGATGTTAAAAAATTTTGCCCTCTGCTCCGGTTCTCCGGAGCAGAGGGCAATAGAAAACGATACTGCGTTTGGGGGGTGACAGAAAAAGAACCTTATGCATTTCTTAATTTCTGCAGCACCGTTTTACAACAGATTTAAAATGCGCCGATTTTTCTGAATTTTTCATAGCGCAAAGCGGTAAGCTCCTCTGGATTGAGGGGCATTAATTTCTTTAAATCCTTTCGGATTTCTTCTTTTAAACGGTTGCAGATCACCTCCGGTGCATCCTCGTTTTCCGGGATCACACAGTCTGCAACACCAAATGTATATAAGTCCTGCGCCGTCAGTTTCAAGGCTTCGCTTGCCTCCGGCGCTTTTTTTGCGTCCTTCCATAAGATGCTGGCACAGCCCTCAGGAGAAATTACAGAATAAACTGCATTCTCAAGCATAATAATCCGATCGGCAACCGAAAGCGCCAATGCGCCGCCGCTGCCGCCCTCGCCTGCAACAATTGCAAGCACCGGGGTTTTTAGAGTCATCATTTCCATCAGGTTATCGGCAATCGCCTGTCCCTGTCCGCGGTCCTCTGCGTCGATACCGCAGTAAGCGCCGCTGCTGTTAATGATGGTGATAACCGGGCGGCGGAATTTTTCCGCCTGTTTCATCAGACGGAGCGCTTTGCGGTAACCGTCCGGACTCGGACAGCCAAAATTCCGGCGCATACGCTCCTCAATGGTTGTGCCGCGCTCCATGGCAATTACCGTGACCGGGATTCCGTCGAAAAATCCGATTCCGCCGACAATCGCACCGTCGTCCCGGTATTTCCGGTCGCCGTGCAGCTCAACAAATTCTGTGAGCATATTTTCAATATAGTAAGCGCCCAGCGGTCTTGAACCCTTTCGCGCATGATTCACTCGTTCATAGGATGTCAGCATATCTGCTCCTTTCCGCCTGCGGACAAACGAAGTAAGCGCGAAAGCGTTTCCTTCAATTCATTCCGGTCGGCAATCAAGTCGATAAATCCGTGCTCCAGCAAAAATTCTGCTCTCTGGAAGCCTGCCGGGAGCTTTGCTCCGGTGGTCTGCTCAATCACTCTTGCGCCGGCAAAGCCTACCAGGGCATGCGGCTCTGCAAGAATAATATCGCCCTGCATTGCAAAGCTTGCAGTCACACCGCCGGTGGTCGGATCGGTCAGAACCGTTATGTATAAAAGTCCAGCGTCGCTATGCCGCTTGACTGCACCGCTGACCTTTGCCATCTGCATCAGAGAATAGATTCCCTCCTGCATTCTTGCACCGCCGGAGGTGGTAAAGCCAACGACCGGCAGCCGTCTTTCGGTTGCCATTTCAAACGCACGCGTGATTTTCTCTCCAACGGTACAACCCATACTGCCCATCATAAATTCAGAATTCATCGCAAAGATCACGCATGGCTCGTCATTGATTTTTGCAGTTCCATAAAGAACCGCATCTTCTTCTCCGCTTGTCTTTTTTGCGGCTTCAAGCTTTTCCGGATAGCCCGGAAAATCCAGCGGATTTGTGCTTTCCAAGCCCTGATCCAATTCGGAAAATTCGTCTGCAACCAAGGAAATTCTCTCTCTGGCGCTCATCCGGAAATAATTTCCGCATTCCGGACAGATCATATTCTTTTTTTCTAATTCCTTTCGGGAAAAGGTATTGCCGCATTTTTTACAGGTCACCTTTTCCGGAACAAGCTTTTTTAAGATTTCAAGCATGCTTCTTACCTCGTTTTATCTGTGATTGCAAAGGAAAATTCTGCCGAACAGCAGAGCTTTCCGTTGACATAGCCTGCGCCCTTTGCAAAATAGAACGGACTTCTTTCCTTTGTGATTTCGCATTCTGTTTCAAAGAGATCGCCAGGCTTTACGGTATTGCGGAATTTTACCTTATCCAATCCGGTAAAGACCGGCAAAACGCCGTCCTGAAGCTTTTTACTCAGGCAGACGCAGGTGGACTGCGCCAATATCTCGCATAGGATCACGCCCGGAACGATCGGTGCGCCGGGAAAATGTCCCTGCAAAAACCATTCCTCTCCTGTGATTTTCTTTTTTCCGTATGCCTTGCCGTCCCGCAGCTCCGCCTCATCAATTAAAAGCATCGCGTCGCGGTGGGGCAGGATTTTTTTGATTTCTTCCTGGTTCATACGCTCACTCCTGCAAATGCAACGCATGCATTATGACCGCCAAAGCCGAGAGAATTAGAAAGCGCCAGCGTCAGCTCTGCCGATACTGCCTGATTCGGGGTATAATCAAGGTCGCAATCCTCATCCTGTTCCTGATAGCCGATGGTCGGCGGAACAAGCTGATCGCAGAGCGCAAGCACGGAAATAATTGCCTCGACTGCGCCTGCTGCGCCCAGGAGATGTCCTGTCATGGACTTGGTGGAGCTGATATGAAGCTTTGCCGCCTCCTCCGCTCCGAATGCGTTTTTAATTGCATGCGTTTCAGTTTTATCATTTAACGGGGTGCTTGTTCCGTGTGCGTTAAAATACATATTTTCGCAGGATACCTCTCTGCCGCTTTCCCGGACAGCCTGTGCAATCGCCTCTGCTGATGCGGTTGCCGATTCATCCGGTGCGGTGACATGATAAGCGTCGCAGGTGCTGCCATAGCCGACAACCTCTGCATAGATCTTTGCACCTCTTGCTTTTGCATGCTCATATTCCTCTAACACAAGTGCGCCTGCGCCCTCGCCCATCACAAAGCCGCTCCTGCGTTTATCAAACGGGATGGATGCCTTGGTTTTATCGGTTTCCTCGGTCAGCGCCATACAGTTTGTAAATCCGGCAACCGCCAGAGGGGAGATAGTTGCCTCACTTCCGCCGGCAATCATCACGTCTGCATAGCCGCCCTTAATTGCCCGGAATGCCTCGCCGACTGTAGTTGTACCAGTTGCGCATGCGGTGGAATAGGACACACAGGGTCCCTTTGCCCGGAATTTAATTGCAATATTTCCGGCTGCCATGTTGGCAATCATTTTCGGAATGAACATGGGCGAGACTCTCTGCCAGCCGCGGTTTAAAAGGTTATTATGCTCAGCAACAAACGTATCAAAGCCGCCTGTTCCCGATCCGTAATAAACACCAAACCGTTCCGGCTCTACCTTTCCTAAAACGCCGCTGTCCTCAACAGCCTGTGCCGATGCAGCAACTGCATACTGCACAAAAAGATCACTTTTGCGGATGTCTGCCTTTCCCATATAGAGAGACGGATCAAAATCCCGTACCTCTGCCGCCAGCTTCACGCGGAAATCGGTGGTATCAAAGCGTGTGATTTCATCAATGCCGCAGACGCCGTCCCTGATTTTTTTCCAAAGCTCCGGAACGGTGCAGCCTAACGGGGTCACAGCGCCCATGCCGGTCACAACAACTCTTTTCATCTATGCTTTCACTCCTTTTACATTGCCAGTCCGCCGTCAATGCGGATGACCTCTCCTGTGATATAATCAGAAACCTCGTCTGCTAAGAATGCCGCCAAAGCCGCTACCTCCTCCGGACGTCCGACACGCTTTTTCGGTATTCTTGCTAAAATTTCCTCTGTATTCAGATTTTCCGTCATATCGGTTTCAATAAAGCCGGGGGCAATTGCATTCACCGAAACATTCTTTGATGCAAATTCTCTTGCCGCCGTTTTGGTCAGAGCAATCACTCCTGCCTTAGACGCGGCATAATTACTCTGCCCTGCCAGTCCTAAAAGCGCCGATACCGACGAAATGTTAATAATCTTTCCATATTTATTCCGGATAAAGTTTCTGCCGGACGCCTTAATCATGTTAAAGCAGCCGCCCAGATTGGTTGCAAGAACCCTTTGAAAATCCTCGTCCGGCATCATTGCAATCAGATTGTCTCTTGTAATTCCGGCATTATTCACTAAAATTTCAAATTTTCCAAATTCCTTGGTAATAGCAGCAATCGTTTCCTTGCAGGCATCAAAATCTGAAACGTCGCACTGATACATGCACGCTTTCACGCCCTGCTGTTCTGCCGCCAAACGCACCTGCTCCGCTTTTTCGGAGCTGCTTTGATAAACAATCGCAACATTCGCACCCTCAGCTGCGAATTTCTTCACAATTGCCGCGCCGATTCCACGCGATCCGCCGGTGATGACCGCCGTTTTATTTTTCAGCATGTTCCCGCACCTCCGAGACTGTATTTTCAAGGCTTTCCGCATCCTGCACCGAGTATACCCGGACATCCCCGGAAATCTTTTTAATGAGTCCGCAAAGCGTTTTTCCGGGACCAAGCTCAATAAAATCGGTATATCCGTCTGCAATCATGTTTTCAATTGTATGCTGCCATCTTACCGGATTTTTCATCTGCTCCGGCAAAATTTCTGCCGGAGAGCGGTCATAGGTCTTTGCCGTCAGGTTTGCATAAACCGGCAGTTTGGGCATGCTGATTTCAAAATCCTTTAAAGCATCCGAAAACTGCTCTGCTGCGCCTGACATAAAGGGGGAATGAAACGCTGCGCTGACCGCTAACGGAATCATTCTGCCGCCCAGACACTTTACCGCATCTGCAAATGCGTCCACACTGCTCTTTGAACCGGACACAACCACCTGACCCGGGCAGTTAAAATTGACTGCGTACAGATCGTCAAAGCATGCCACTGCGTCCTCCACGGTTTTGTCGTCCAGCTTTAAAACTGCCGCCATTGCCGTATCATGTTTCCCGGCAGCCCGGCTCATCAGCTCGCCGCGCTTTGCCACGATCCGGAATCCATCCTCAAAGGAGTATGCGCCGGCATAGGCAAGCGCAGAAATTTCTCCGAGCGAAAAGCCTGCCGCACCGTCTGCAGCAATTCCATGCTCCCGGAGTGCCTCTGCTGCGGAAAGCTCCACTAAATACATACACGGCTGCGTGTTTTTTGTATCACGCAGCTCCTCATCACTGCCGGAAAAGGACTGCTCCTTTGTTCCCGGACGGATTTCTTCGCATGCGTCATAAAGCGTCTTAGCGCCCCTTGAAGCTTCATAAAGACTTTTTCCCATGCCGCTGTACTGTGCGCCCTGTCCGGAAAAGACAAATGCTATTTTTCCCATTTCTCTGCTCCCTTCCATACTCTCTCGGTATCCTGCACCAGGTTTTCTATAATCTCCTCTGCGGATTCCTCTTTCTGCACCATACCGGCAATCTGACCGGCAAGGAAACAACCCTTTTTGCTGTCTCCGTCAACCACGGCAGCGCGCAGACTGCCCACTGCCATCTGATCCAGCTCCTCATCCGAAATATCGGAATATTCTGCTTTTGCCAAAGCGCGCGAAAGCGGAGACTTGATACTGCGAACCGGATGTCCGAGACGTTTTCCGGTTACAATCGTTGCCGTATCGTTTGCTTTCAAAAGCTTCTTTTTGTATTCCTCACTGATAGGGCATTCATAAGCAGCAAGGAAACGTGTTCCGATCTGAACGCCGCATGCGCCCAGCATCAGCGCCGCCGCAATGCCGCGCCCGTCCGCAATGCCGCCTGCCGCGATCACAGGAACGGAAACTGCGTCTGCCACCTGCGGAACAAGCGCCATAGTCGTCATTTCGCCGACATGTCCTCCCGATTCTGTTCCCTCTGCCACAACGGCGTCCGCTCCGGCACGCTCCATCAGCTTTGCCATTGCCGCCGACGCAATCACCGGGATCACCACGATTCCGGCATCCTTCCACATCGGCATAAACCGCTCCGGATTGCCTGCGCCGGTGGTGACCACCGCCGCCTTACTTTCTGCAACCACGCGTGCAACCTCGTCCACGTTTTTTCCCATCAGCATGATATTCACACCGTATGGCCGGTCGGTCAGCTGATCCATTTTTGCAAGCTGATCCTTTAACCATTCGACATCTCCGCTTGCGGAGGTCAGGATTCCCAAGCCGCCGGCATTGGAAACTGCCGCGGCAAGGTCTGCGTCTGAAATATGCGCCATGCCGCCCTGAAAAATCGGATAGGAAATGCCGCACATTTTACAAATCGGTGAGTTTGACCAATTCATCTTTTTTCCTCTCTTATGCCAGTAATTTGTCAATTTCTTCTGCCAATTCGCCAACGGTGGTAACCTTTACCTCGCCCGGCTGGATGGTGGTTTCAAATTCGTCCTCCATCTCCATTAAAATCTCCACAGTGTCCAGGGAATCTACACCCAGCTGCTCCATGGTGGTTTCTGCTGTGATTTCGCTCTCATCCATCTCCAGATGATCTGCCAATACCTTAATTACTCTTTCTAATGTCATTTTTGTTTCCTCCTAAAATTTTTTTATATATAACACATTTCGTGTTATTACCATTTAAAAATACATGCCGCACTGGAAAGACCGCCGCCGAATGCAGTCAGTACCACCAGGTCGCCCGGCTTTAAAATATCCTTGCGGTCAAGCTCTGCCAATGCCATCGGAATACTTGCCGAGGACGTATTTCCGTAGTGTGCAAGATTTACATAGAATTTATCAGCCGGAAGCTTTAGCCGCTTTGCCGCATAATCGATAATCCGGACATTTGCCTGATGGGGAATGATCATCCGGATATCGGAAAGCTCCGCGCCTGCCTTTTCTGCCACAGCGCGCACATCCTGACCGATTTTATTTACCGCAAATTTGAAGGTTTCCTGTCCGTCCATAAAAATGTACGGCATCTGATCCTCCGCGGTATAAAACGGATTTTTGGAATTGCAGTTCGGAATATGAATCACATCGCTGCCGCCGCTTGTATAAAGCAATGACTCATACATTTCTCCCGGCACTGCTACTGCAGCGCCCGCCCCGTCTCCAAAGATAACGCATGTTCCGCGGTCCGTCCAATCCAAAAGTTTACTAAGCCGCTCTGCGCCAATCACAAGAATTTTTTTTGCTGCGCCGCAGGCTAAATATTTTTCTGCAATATCCAGCGCAAACACAAAGCCGCTGCATGCAGAATTGACATCAAATGCCGGACAGGTGATTCCAAGCGCTGCTCCTACACTTCCGGCAACTGTTGGACAAATATCATCCGAAGAAATTGTTGCAGCAACAATCAAATCAATCTCCTCCGGTGAAATGTTTGCTGCAGCAATTGCCTCTTTTGCCGCATGGATTGCCATCTCGGCTGCGCTCTCACCGGAAGAAATTCTCCGCTCGCGCACACCGACGCGCTGTGTGATCCACTCATCTGAGGTTTCCACCAATTTTTCCAGATCCTGATTGGTGACAATCTGCTCCGGCACATAAAAGCCTGTTCCGATCAGCCTTAATCCCATCTTTCTCACTCCTTCTCAGCACACCGTGTGCTGGTATTTTCTCTTACTCATTCATCATTCTCATCCTTTATTTTTCAGCACAGTGTGTGCTGAAAAATAAATTCTCAAAAGTTTTCATTCTAAGAATCTATCTTTTAATTCCCTCCATAAAATACGAAAATCCGGTTTTCATTGACCTTGCGGCATCCTCTTTGGAAATATTCCGCGTGACCGCGTCGGCATTACAGCCACGGCAAAAACACCAAACAAAATAACTCAGCGTGTCTACATCCAGATCCTCTTTTAAAAGCTTTTGTTCAATTCCATAAAGTAAAAGCTCACGAATTTTGGCAATCCACCAATCGCAGTTATTTTTAGAAAGGGAATCATGCTCAAAGGTATACTGGCTGAATTCCTTCTTTAATTCGTAGGTATCTAACAAGCACTGCAAAACTACCTTTTCCACATATTCAAAAAAATCCACTCCGGGGGTTGGCGGAAATTGAATGTTTTCCCGCATTTTCAAAACAACCTTTTCATAGACAATGTTCAAAACCTCGTCTATATTATGAAAGCGATTGTAAAAAACGCGGTTCGTCACACCTAATTCTTTGAGAACCATCCGCACCGTCAGCGTTTTCACGCCCTGCTGAATCACTAAATACTCCGTTGTTTCCACAATTTTTTCCGAAACCTCATCCCGGAGCAAAGTGCCGTTCTTTTTTCTCACACTATACACCCTCATCTTCCTATACACCGCCATTATAACATGAGTTTTTCGGTTTGTCAACCCAGATCATATAGTTTTTTACAAAATTTAAAAAATATTTACAATTGACATTTTTGCAAATTCATGATATGATTAGCACAAATAATGGAAAAGGAGAATAGGACATGCAAAAAGATCTTATTTTATTTATGGGACAAAGCAATATGCAGGGTGAAACAGAAGGGTGTTCGGAAACAGAGGAAGTTCCGGGTGCGCTTGAATATAAGTATCTGACCGACACGCTGACACCGCTGAAAAATCCGGTCGGTGAAAATATTGGGCATGATATGAAACCATTTTTAAATCCGGATGGCTTAGAATTTCTGGATCAGCTAAAAGATCCCGTCCTGCTTGCACCGGAAAAAAACTGCACCACACTTCTTCCGTCCTTTGCAAGAAGCTATATTAAAAAAACAAACCGCGAAATCGTGGCTGTTCACGCCGCAAGAGGTTCAACCGGAATAGAATACTGGCTGCCCGGTACAGAGGGATATCATTCGGTTGTTACCAAAACACTTGGTGCAATCCGAAAAATCGGCAAGGAAAATCTTTGCAGAATTTTTGTAGTATGGCTGCAAGGCGAGAGTGATATGCTGGTCGGAATGTCAAAGAAAGACTACATAAATCGTCTGATTGCTCTCCGGGACGGGCTTTCAGAAGAACTCGGTATTGATACCTTCGGCATCATCCGGGTTGGTTCGTTTTCCTCGGTTGTAAGCTGGTGGAAAGGTGATCCGGAAACCAGAAAAGCAAACGACAAAGCGATTCAGGACGCACAGGATACGCTTTGCAAAGAGTATCCCGGCTTTTTAATGCTGACAACCATTACCGACAAGCTGATCTTCGGCGATTCAAAATACAGAAATCCGCATGCCGAGGCGCATTACAGTTCTTTATGGCATGAAATGATCGGTTCTCTTGCCGGAAAACATTTCGGAGCTTATGCCATCGGCGAAGAATTTGATCCTGATGAAGTAAAAATATAAAATTTTTAAATTTATGGACAAAACTAATTTTATGGACATTTCATCAGCGATTTTGGTTGTTTTCCAAATACAGCTTGACTTCGTTTCCGGAAAATTATATAATGGAAAAAAACTTTACGAGGTGATATGAATTATGAAAGGACTTACTACCTGGCAATTTACCCCCTACATCCGTCCAACCGAGCCGGAGAAAGAATTTTTTCCTTATATTTCCCGCATTATTCCCGATGAAAAAGGATTTTCTGTTGATTGGTTTGATCAGGGCGGCAAGGGGTTGGAGCATATTTTATGTTACCGTCCTGCCGGCACAGCTATGACGTATACCCAAATGCCGCTTGCAGCGCCGACGCAGTCCGTCTCAGGCCTGGAGGACAATACAGATTATGAATGCTATATCAGGCGCAGCGACGGAAAAGAGAGCATGCAGCGATATGTGCGTACCGGAAAGAATTACCCCGGCGCATCCGTTGTCAACTATCTGCATCCGAAGGACGATATTTATGACTACTCCGGGCATGCCATTTGTGCTCCCTCCATTGTGAGAATGCCTTCCGGAAAGCTCCTGGCGCTGCACGATGTCCCCTGCGACCGCTCAACGATTCCGGCATGCCCCTGTCTTGCGGTTTTGCTGCAATCCGAGGATGAGGGAGAAACGTGGCAGTATGTCTGCGACATCCGCCCGGCATTTAACCCTATGCTGTTTTTGCATCAGGGCGCATTATATATTCTCGCTTTAAATACCGACTATACTGATTTAATCATCGGAAAATCCACAGATGAAGGAAAAACCTGGACATCTCCGGTCACCCTCCTGCGCGGAGAAAATATCAACCGCTATGGCTGGCACCGGGGCGCAATGCCTTTTTTAGAAAATGACGGGATTCTATACACCTCTGTGGAATACGGATTTGTAAATGAGTATCAGCATCCGACAGAGGAGCAAAAAAAGGTTGCCTATGAAATAGACGAAGATCCGAAAAACCGTCCGGATCCGGCGGCATGGAGATGCGGCGATCAAGTGATCCGGCTTTCGCATTATGCGGCAGTATTGTCCATTTCTGCGGATGCAGATCTGCTGAACCCGGAAAACTGGCGTGTGACGCCCCTATATTTCCCGGCAGAGGACGATCCCCGTCAGTGCATTGAGGGAAATATTTTAAAGCTTCCGGACGGCAGGCTCTATAACTTCCTCCGTACCATACGCGCCGGAAAATCGCTTCTGTTAAAGCTTGATGAAAATGATCCCAGAGAGGGAAAGCTTTCACGCGTTCGCCTGGACGAGAGCTTTCCGTTCTCCTCGCAAAGCAAATTTGACATTAAGCTTGACGAAAAAAGCGGATATTATATTGCCTTCGGCAGTCTGTATCCCTATGGAAGAAACGTTCTTGCAATGGCAGTATCAAAGGATTTTAACAGCTGGGAGGTCTCTTATACCGTTGCAGACGGACGGGAGCATCATAACGGCTTCTCCTATCCGTCCTGGATTTTTGACCGGGATGATATTCTGCTTGTTTCCCGGACTGCCTATAACGGCGCCACCGACAATCATGATACCAACATGATTACCTTCCATAAAATAAAGAATTTCAGACAATTTCTGAAATAATCTTTAAAAAAATATAAAAAACCTCTTGACAAACCAAAAAAAATCGGTTACAATAAAGAAGTTGTAAAGCAAAATCACTTTACAAGGATGGCGATTTTATGAACAAAGATTTATCGGTCAGCGTATTAATGGATTTTTACGCTGCGCTTTTAACGGAAAAACAGCGGATGGCTCTGGACTTATACTATAATCAGGATTATTCCCTTGCGGAAATTGCCGAGAATATGGATATTTCCAGACAGGGTGTGCGCGATTTTGTGAAGCGCGGAGAGCAGCAGCTTTTAGAATTTGAGGCTGCACTGCACCTATCCGAGATTTTTTCGGACATGACACGGAATCTGGACTCCTTAAAGGATGCGCTTTCCGGCATCCGGGAGGTTTCTCATTCGCCGCAGGTTTTAGAATATGTGGAGCAGGCAGAAAATATAGCTGCTGCAATGGAGAAGGAAATAGAGTGAGGTGAGCGTATATGGCGTTTGACAGCTTAGGAGAAAAGCTGCAGGGGATTTTTAAAAATCTGCGCGGCAGGGGCAAGCTGACCGAAAAGGAAATCAAGGCGGCAATGCGCGAGGTAAAACTGGCGCTCTTAGAGGCGGATGTCAACTTTAAGGTTGTAAAGGACTTTATTGCAAGGGTTTCCGAGCTTTCCGTCGGGCAGGAGATTTTAGATTCTCTGACGCCCGGTCAGCAGATCATTAAAATTGTCCGGGACGAATTAACCGCCCTGATGGGAAGCGAGCACGAAGCGCTGACCTATGCCAAGCAGCCGCCGACTGTTTACATGCTATGCGGCTTGCAGGGTGCAGGTAAAACAACGGCATGCGGAAAGCTTGCCTTGAATCTGCGGAAAACCCAGGGAAAACGCCCGCTGATGGTTGCCTGTGACGTTTACCGTCCGGCAGCAGTCAAGCAGCTCCAGGTATTGGGCGATCAGATTGACGTTCCGGTGTTCAGCCAGGGAACAGACAAAGATCCGGTGGAGATTGCAAAGGCTGCTGTGGAGCATGCAAAAAAACACGGAAACGACCCGGTGATTATCGATACCGCCGGCAGACTCCACATTGACGAGGCATTGATGGAGGAGCTCGAAAGGATTCAGTCCGCAGTGACACCGCAGGAGATTCTCTTAGTGGTGGACGCAATGACCGGTCAGGACGCAGTCAATGTGGCAGAGCATTTTAATAAGCAGCTCGAGATTTCTGGTGTGATTCTGTCAAAGTTAGACGGCGACACACGCGGCGGTGCGGCATTATCTGTCAAGCAGGTAACCGGAAAGCCGATTAAATACGCGTCAGTCGGAGAAAAGCTTTCCGACCTTGAACCATTCCACCCGGAACGCATGGCAAGCAGAATCCTCGGTATGGGCGACGTTTTAACCCTGATCGACCGGGCGCAGGAGGCATTCGACGAAAAAGAGGCGGCAGAGCTTGAGGCAAAAATCAAAAAGCAAACCTTTGACTTAAACGATTTCCTCGCACAGCTCCAGCAGATCAAGAAAATGGGATCACTTTCCCAATTGATCGGCATGATGCCGGGTGTGGACAAAAAAACGCTCGACTCGGTGGATATGGATAAAAGCGAAAAACGCTTAAAGCATATTGAAGCAATCATCCGCTCCATGACAGAGGAGGAGCGTCAGAAGCCGCAGATTATCGGCGCAAGCCGTAAGGTGCGCATTTCCAAAGGCAGCGGTACAAAGGTGCAGGAGGTCAACGAGCTTTTAAAGCAGTTCGACCAGATGAAGAAAATGATGAAGGAATTTTCAGGTCCGAAACAGGCAAAGCTCCTAAAACGCATGAAGCGCCTGGGCGGCGGTTTTTAAATTCGTTTAGCAACAAAGTTATTTGTTCTAAAAATAGATACACAATTTTATGGAGGTGAAACAATATGGCAGTAAAGATCAGATTAAGAAGAATGGGTGCAAAGAAAGCTCCTTTTTATAGAGTCGTGGTTGCTGATTCCAGATATCCGCGTGACGGAAGATTTATCGAGGAAATCGGTACCTATAACCCATTGACAGACCCGGCAACTATAAATATTGATGCTGAAAAAGCAAAGAAGTGGATCGGGAACGGCGCTCAGCCGACCGATACGGTAAAAGCGCTTCTGAAAAAGAACGGCATTATCTAAGGAGGAACCACTGTGAAAGAGGTTTTAGAGGTTATTGCAAAAGCTTTGGTTGATTCCCCGGATGAGGTTTCGATCAAAGAAGTTGAGGGCGAGGACGCTGTTACTTTAGAGCTGCGCGTCGCTCCTGCCGACATGGGCAAGGTTATTGGAAAACAGGGAAGAATCGCAAAAGCGCTCAGAACTGTTGTAAAGGCAGCGGCAACCCGTGAGGATAAGCACGTTGTCGTTGAAATTGTACAATAAAAAAGCAACGATCAGGCTGCCGGAGGATTCCGGCAGCCTGATGTGCCATTTTGGAGGAGTTCTTATATGAATCTGATTGAGGTTGGAAAAATTATAAATACCCACGGCTTACGGGGTGAGGTAAAGGCTGCCGCATGGACAGACACGCCGGACGTGTTTGAGGACTTAGAGCGCGTTTATGCAAAAAAGGAAATCCCCTTAACCATCCGCCGTGTAAAATATCAGAAAAACAATCTGATTCTGCAATTTGCAGAGCTTTCAACCATTGAAGAAGCAGAGGCTTTGAAAAATACGATCCTTTATGCAGACCGCGCCGATTTAGGCGAGCTGCCGGAGGGTGTTTACTATATTGCCGATTTGATCGGTATGACCGTACAGGATGAGGACGGCGAAAAAATCGGAACCATCAAAGAGGTTTTGCAGACCGGCGCGAATGATGTTTATGTTGTCCGGCGCGAGGAAAAAAAGGATCTTTTGATTCCGGTGATTGAGGATGCCGTAAAAGGGGTTGATCTGGAAAAACGAACTGTAACAGTGACGCTTTTAGACGGCTTGGAGGATCTGTAATGCGGTTTGACGTTTTAACGCTCTTTCCGGCAATGTTTGAGGCAGTCTTAGGCGACAGCATTATCGGACGTGCGCGGAAAAAGGGTATTTTAGAAATGAATTTTATCGACATCCGGGACTTTTCCAAAAACAAACACCGGAAAACGGATGACTACCCCTACAGCGGAGGCGGCGGCATGCTGATGACGCCGCAGCCGGTTTATGACGCTTACCAGTCTGTTCTGACACCCGGAGAAAAAAAGCCGCATACCGTTTTTCTTTCTCCGCAGGGCAGGCCGTTTTGTCAGGAACGCGCAAAGGCGCTTTCCAAAATGGACCGGCTGGTGCTTTTATGCGGACATTATGAGGGTGTGGATCAGCGTGTTTTAGATTTAATTGTAGATGAGGAAATCTCCTTGGGGGATTTTGTCTTAACAGGCGGCGAGCTGCCGGCAATGGCGGTGATCGACGCAGTTTCCCGGATGATTCCGGGTGTGCTTTCGCAGGAAAGCTCCTATGAGCAGGAAAGTCATTTTTCCGGGCTTTTGGAACATCCGCAGTATACGCGGCCGGAGGAATTTATGGGAAAGAAAATCCCGGAGGTTCTGCTTTCGGGACATCATGCAAAAATTGAGGAATGGAAACATCAGGAGGCGCTCCGCACAACCCTAAAAAAGCGTCCGGAGCTTTTGGATCATGCGGAGCTTTCAGAAAAGGACCGTGCTTTTTTAAAAACGTTAACGGAGGAATAACGCATGAAAAAGACGAAAACAATTCTTGCAGGCGCAGCGGCAGCGGCAGTTCTCGGCTTTAACCGGCGACCGGAGATAACGCATTATGAAATTGCGTCTCCCCGGCTTCCGGAGGACTTTTGCGGTTTCCGGCTTGCGCATATTTCCGATTATCACAACGGTGCGCCGGAGAGCGTTTCCGGACTGATCCGAAACGAGCAGCCGGACGCAATTATGCTTACCGGAGACATGACAAACGAGCATGAATCCTATGCTCCGGCGATCTGGTTTTTAAAATCACTCTGCGGCATTGCCCCCTGCTATCTGATTTCCGGAAATCATGACATAGTCCGGGCAGACTACCCGGACTATGTCAAGGCATGCGAAGAAGCCGGAGCTGTCTTTCTCCAAAACGAGCGGATCTGGATTTACCGCCGAGACAGCAGAATTGCAGTCTCCGGCATGGAGGATTTATTCTACAAAACACCGGAAAACATGAAAAAACGCTTTGATGCCTGCCGGCAGGAATTAGGCAATTGTGAGGAGTTTGAAATTCTGCTCTTTCACCGTGCCAACCTATTAGACTGGCTCGCGGACTCCGGCTCTGACCTGATTCTTGCCGGACATCTGCACGGCGGACAGATCCGGATCCCGGGGCTTGGGGGCATTCTTTGCCCGCGCTCCAGCCTTGCCGGCAATTCCAGGGTTCTGTTTCCTCCGTATACCGGCGGACTTTACCGCATAGGCGCAGCACAAGCCCCGGCAATTGTCAGCCGCGGACTCGGCAATCCTATTCCGATCCCCCGTCTCTTTAACCGCCCGGAAATCGGAATTGTTACACTTGTGTAAATTTTGCAGAATTGATCTTGACAAACATATATGGGTTCGCTATAATGAAATCAGGTAAATATAGAAAGGACTAAACGCATGGACGTACATAGCATTGCAGGACTGAAGGTTGGATACTCCTGTCTTTGCGACCGGCTCAGACGGCAGTCGGAGGCATATCTTACCGAGGATCAGCCCACAAATTTTAATATTGTGCTTTCGCGTGAATTTCTGGAGGAAAAAAACGCAGAGTCACCGCACCTCACCCTTGAGGATTGCGAATATATCTACACCGGGTCATTCTTTTACCATCATCTGGTGCAGTTTCGCGGAATGCTTCTGCATGCCTCTGCGGTCATTCTGGATGGCTATGCTTACCTTTTCTCTGCAAGCAGCGGAACAGGAAAATCCACTCACACCGCGCTTTGGTGCGAGGTTTTTCCGGAAGCAAAAATCTTAAATGACGATAAGCCCGCAATCCGGATTCTCCGCGACGGAATCTACGTTTATGGCACGCCCTGGAGCGGAAAAAGCGATCTGAACCTGAACCTGAAGATACCCTTGGGCGGAATCTGCTTTTTAGAGCGTTCCGAGGAGAATTTTATTGAACCGATGGAGACAGGAGACGCCATTCTCCTGACGCTGAATCAGACAGTTCGTCCGACAGAGCAGGCAGACATGGATCTGCTTTTAAAAACCCTTGATACGGTTCTTTGCAAAACTCCGCTTTACCGGATGGGCTGCAACATCAGTCCGGACGCAGCAAAAATGGCTTATGCCGCAATGAAAAGATAATGGAAAAAGAAAGAAGGAATTATGATGAAAAAACAACTCTCAATTGCCTTAGCCTCTGTCCTTGCAGCAGGCGCAGCAATGCCGGCATTTGCCGACAGCACAACACCGGAATTATCCGTTCTCTATAATGCAAAGACCTTAGAGAGCGTAAAGCCGGTCATTGAAAACGACCGCACCATGCTCCCGTTCCGCGCACTTTTAGAGACAATCGGCGCAACGGTGGATTATGATGAGGCAACCAGAAAGGTCAGCGCCAAAAAAGGAGACATTGCGATCACCTTCCCCCTGGACGATCAGACCATCTATATCACAAAGACCGGCGGCGAAACCTCCGAAATTAAGTCGGACGTTGCCAATATTATTATTGACGACCGCGTTTATGTTCCGCTCCGCTTTATGGCAAACGCTTTCGAGCTGAATGTTGGCTGGGACGCAAAAGAACGCGCTGCAATTGTGGTAGATACCAGACAGTATTTTGATGATTTATCCCAGGATGCAAAGAACTTCTTTGAATATATGGAGCTCTGCGCTGCATATCCGGAAAAATATCATACCTCAAGCACATTTCAGTTTACTTTTAACTTAACCGGCGCTGGTATGAATGATGTGAAATTTTCTGCTGATACCAGCTTTGACACCGATATTCAGGCAGACAAAGCGGCAATGGACGCAAAACTCACATTGGACGGAAATCTGATTTCTACCCTGACCGGTGTTTCTGCATTCGACAGCTTAAAGGGTGTAACCGTAACCGGACTTTATCAGGACGGAACCGTTTATCTGAAAACAAACCTGGTAGACCTTTTAAATGCACAGTATCCAAACAATGAAAAGATTGCAGCCGTTGCAAAATTAGTCAACGCTGACACCTGGTGCAGGGCAGATTTAAAGGCGCTCCTGACACAGCTTGGCTTACCGGCTGAAATGGTAGACGTTTTAAAATCCTCTGTGAAAAACACAGATACGGCACAAACCTTCGAGGACGCATTAGATACAGCTTTTTCCCGGGAGATTACCACCGTTGCCGACGCACAGATGATTCAGAACGTATTTAATACCTATAAGGTAGTGCTTGCTGATGAGAATGTTACCCTGACCAAAAAAGCCGACAACAGCTGCGAGCTTGAAATGAAGCTGGGTAAGGACGCTATGAAGGAACTGATGATCGCTTCAGCAGGCGATATGAGCGAGGAAGAAAAGAAATCCTTAGATTCCATGGTGTTTGATCTGAATGTCAAAACAACTGTTAAGGACGGCATTGCAGCAGCTTCCTCTGCAAAAATGAACATGAGCTTAGAGGCTGCCGGTACAAAGATGGATATGACAATGGACGTTTCCTCTGTCTTTGCTGAGGGCTCGGATAAAACAATCGAGCTTCCCAAAGCAGCAATTGATCTCTTAAATGCGATTAAGCTGTTCCAGACAAAATAAAAAAGCTTTTGATAAAAGCTCCGCCTGCGGGCGTAGGAATAAGGTAGCATTTTTGATTTTCCGTCATTGCGTTTTACGCAATTTCCTACAAATTAAAAAAGCTTTTGATAAAAGCTCCGCCTGCGGGCGTAGGAATAAGGTAGCATTTTTGATTTTCCGTCATTGCGTTTTACACAAATTCCTACAAATTAAAAAGAAAAACCGCCGCTGTGTGCCAATGACGCACAGCGGCGGTTTTTTTACTTTACGTATACGCCAACCGGAAGTCCGATTGCTTTCATTTCCCGCGAAACAAAATCTGCAAGGTAATTTGCACCCTTTTCGGTATAATGGGTGTCGTCATTTCGCTCTGTTGCGTAAATGCCCATTTCTGTAACGCCGGTTTTTCCCTTTTCCGCCCACACAGCCGAATAGT
>RQCD01000005.1 GCA_008668455.1 Clostridia bacterium | reverse complement strand
GTGTCTAAAACACGAGGAGTAACTGATTTTGTCGGTCCGTCATCAAAGGTCAGATAGATGGTTTTAGTGCGCTTGGGATCGAGATAAAATGCGTCATATTTTTGAAAAAGCTCCTGCGTTTTTATCAATATTTCCGGTTCTTGTCCCTTTTCTTTTTTAAACCCCCAGCCGGAGCCGCGGTTATCAAGCGCGGAAAATTCTGAATCATGGATTTCTTTAGGCAGAGCGGCGGGGATAGGAGCGGCAGATCCCTGCGGTTCCTGAAATGTCAGATGATTCTCGCATGGATTTTCTCCGCAGCCGGAAAGAAGCATCACAAAAGCAAAAATAAACAAAATTTTCTTCATAGAATGACAGCCTTTCTTTTTTAGATTTCTTGCAGAATTCTGTTGATTTTTTAGAGAAAATGTAGTATACTGTAAATAAGAAATAAGGACTGGAGGGCATTGTTTATGAATGAATTTGAAATAAGACAGCAGCGGCGAAGAGCACGGAAGCGACAGCAGCGGCGAAGGAGAAGAATCTTTTTGCTGACGCTTTCTGGATTGCTGGCAGTGATTGCTTTTGCACTCCTATTTAAACCAAATCAAAATATTCCGATGATAAAGCCGGAGGATACACAGGCGGAGGCAGAGGCGGTGAAGCCGGAGGATATGCAGGTGATCTATCCTCAGCCGGCAGAAAAAGAAGCAGATCTTCTGAAAGCTGCCAAAATCTCGGATGGGGTACGTACCTGCTATCTGACCTTTGATGACGGACCGACAAAATCAGTTACTCCTCGTGTTTTAGACACTCTGCGCCGTTACCAGGTGAAGGCAACCTTTTTTATGGTTGGTTCACTCATCGAACAGAATCCGGATATGGCGCGCAGAGTCTATGATGAGGGTCATTTCCTGGCAAACCATAGCTATTCTCATTCCTATAGTAAACTGTATGCGAATGAGACGGATTTTATGAATGAAATCAATATAACCTACGATTTGATTGCAGGAATAGAGGGAAGGTCTGTTAAAAATCGCGTATTCCGCTTTCCGGGCGGAGGCTACAATGCCGGAACTTGGGGTGCAAATAAGCAGACCTACAAAGGAAAGCTTGCTGAGAATGGAATCAGATACTGTGATTGGAATGCTTTAAACGGAGATGCAGAGGGCGGCACAAGAACTGCTGCAGAGCTCTTAGAACGTGTAAAAAAGACAACCGGAGCAGAAGATGTTGTGATCCTGATGCATGATGCAGCAGCAAAATCTACCACCGCAGACGCACTTCCGCAGGTGATTGAATATTTAATCGGACAGGGATTTGTCTTTAAAACATTAGCTCAGATCTAAAAAATTTGGATGAAAAAAAGGGACTGTAAAAAAGTCTCAATTGATACGGAAGACGGAGAGGCTGTGGCTTTACACAGCCTCTTTTCTTTTTTTACATCACGTTGAGGTGATCTGTTTCATATGATAGAAGGAGAGATGAATTTTATTGAAAGGCTTGATGATATATGAATGGAACTTTGATTGTTGTGTTAGGCCCAATCACAACGGCAACCCGTTTTTTAAAAAAATTAATGGAACGTGAGCGGATTTCTGCGCGTGTTGTTCATACACCTGAGTCATTGGGAGGGGGCGGCTGTTCGTACAGTCTGCGGACAGAAATGGAAGCGCTGCCGCGTGTGATGCGGATTGCGGAGGATTACCATTTTCGTGTAAAGGGCTATTACTGGATGGAGGGGGAGGAGAATTATCATGCTTTATCTTGACAATGCTGCAACGAGCTTTGAAAAGCCGCGTTGCTTTTACCGCGCCATGACACGGTATACGAAAAAATATAGCGTGAATGCAGGGCATGGCGGACACTCCTTTAGTGTGCGCGGCACAAACGGTATTTTAAACACTGCGGAGTTGCTCTGCGAGCTTTTGGACATGGAAGATCCGGAGCGGCTTGTTTTCTGCCAGAATGCAAGCATGGCGCTCAATATGGCAATCGGCGGAATGCTGGCAGACGGAGGGCATTGCGTCCTGACGCAGCTGGAGCATAACAGCGTCCTGCGTCCGGTGCATCATTACGGAAATTACACCATTGTTCCGGCAGACCGGGAGGGACGCATTTCGACTGCGGAGATTGGAAAAGCAATCCGCGAGGATACAAAGCTGGTTATCTGCACGCATATCTCGAATGTTTCCGGAACGATTCAGCCGATTACAGAGATTTCTGCTGTTGCACACGCGCACGGGATTCCGCTTTTGGTGGACGCAGCGCAGTCGGCGGGGGCATATCCGTTCTCGGCAAAAAGACTGGGCGCGGATATGGTTGCATTCTCGGCGCATAAAGGCTTGTTAGGTCCGCTTGGTGTGGGTGGATTGTATGTGTCCCGGGGAGTGGAATTAGAACCGGTTCTGTTTGGGGGAACGGGCAGTCATTCCAGAAGTCTTGAGCAGCCGGAGGAAATGCCGGATCGGCTCATGGTCGGAACGGTCAACACTCCGGCTATTATGGCGCTTGGCGCATCGGTGAAATATCTGAAAAAACGCGATCCGGCGGTAATTGCAGACGAAGAACGGCGGATGGCGAAGCGGCTGATTGAGGGACTCATGAACATGCCGCATGTGAAAGTTTTCGGAATCACCGATCAGACTGCGTTAGACCGGAACGGCACGGTGTTGTTTCAGATTGACGGTATGGAAAGCGGTGAGGCGGCAGATCGCCTGGATCAGGAATTTGGAATTGCAGTCCGCGGCGGATGGCATTGCGCCTATCCGGCACATTGTGCGCTAAAAAGTGAAAAATATGGCGGTGTACGCGCAAGCTTCGGTGCGTTTACCCCGGAATTTGCAATCGGACGGCTGATAGATGCAGTATATCAGATTTCAAAAACCAGGGTATAAAAAATGAGGGTGTAAAAAAAGAGCACACCGTCTGGGTACTTTCGTACTCCAGGCGGTGCGCCTGACACGTCTGCGTCTTTTGTTTGGCATTTCTCAAAATTATAACAGTTTTTCAAGTAATTTTGTATTTCGGGAGATGAATTTGGTCATTTGTTCCGGAGCAAGCGGATGCTGTGAGAGCATTGCCATATCATAGATATGCTCGGTGATCAGCTTTCCGGTTTCCTCATCAGCTGCTGCAAGTTTTTGAACAAGTGCATTGTTCCTGTTCAGCACAAAGGTGAAATCGTCGTGGAACATGCTGCTCATGCCGGCAAACTGTTGCCCGTAGGATTTATACATTTCCTGCATTCTGCGTGATTCCTCGCCCAGAAGAAGAACAGCCGGGGTTTCGGTGGATTTTAAGCTCTGCACCTCAACCTTTAAATCCTCCTGACCTAAATATTTCTTTACCAGATCGGTCAGGACTTTATTCTTTTCCTCGTCCTGCTCTGTTTTTTCGGTCAGCTCATCCGAAAGGGCAGAGTCGATTCTCTTAAACTTCACACCCTCCTCTTTCATCTCGATAAAGGAAATAAAGTGTGTGTCCATCATGGTCGGGAGCATAACAGCGTTTTGGTTCTGCTCTTTAAAGAGATGAACATACTGTGCCTGCTGAACCGGGTCGGAAACGTAGTAAACGGTTTTATCCTCTTTTCCGTCCAGATACTCGGAAAGTGTCAGATAGTTTCCGTCCAGATCCTTATAGATCATGATGTCCTTGACCTTTTCATAAAATTTCTCATCCCGGATACAACCGTATTTGATGAACATGTTAATATCATCCCAGTAGCGGTTGTAGCTTTCGCGCTCTTTTTTGTACAACTCAGAAAGCTTGTCCGCAACCTTCTTGGTGATATGTGCAGAAATTTTGCGGACATAGCCGTCATTCTGCAAAAAGCTTCTCGAAACGTTCAGCGGCAGATCCGGACAATCAATAACACCTTTTAGGAGCATCAGAAATTCCGGAATGACCTCTTTGACATTATCGGCAACAAATACCTGACTGTTATAGAGCTTGATCTGTCCCTCTGTTCCTGCAAACTCATGATTTAGTTTTGGGAAGTAGAGGATTCCCTTGAGGTTAAAGGGAAAGTCCACATTCAGATGAATCCAGAACAGCGGTTCGTTAAAGTCCATAAATACCTTACGGTAAAAATCCTTGTATTCCTCCTCGGTGCAGTCCTTGGGCGCTTTCATCCAAAGCGGATGCACATCATTGATTGGCTTGGGCGCCTCCGGTTCTTTTCCGTCCTCCTGCTTTGGTTCTTCCTTTCCGGCAATGGTGAGATAAATTTCAACCGGCAGGAAAGAGCAGTATTTATCAAGAATCTGACGAACGGTGTATTCCTCCAGAAATTCCTTGCTGTCCTCTGCAATGTGCAGGGTGATGGTGGTTCCGCGTTCGGTACGCGTACCCTCTGTCATTTCATATTCCATGCTGCCGTCGCAGAACCATTTTGCAGCCTTTGCACCCGGCTGATAGGAAAGAGAATCGATTTCCACAGAATCAGACGGCATAAATGCAGAATAAAAGCCCAGTCCGAAATGACCGATAATGCCGCCGTCCTTGTTGTTCTCGTCCTTATATTTTTCCAAAAAGTCGCTTGCACCGGAAAATGCAATCTGTGTGATGTATTTATCAATTTCTTCTGCGGTCATACCGATACCGTTATCAGAAATGGTGAGCGTTTTTGCGTCCTTATCCACCACAACGTCCACACGGAATTTTTCGCCCTCCGGCAGTTCTGCCTCGCCGATGCTGGCAAGCTTTTTGATTTTTGTTACCGCATCGCATGCGTTGGAAACCAGCTCGCGGAGAAAAATATCCTTGTCGGAATAAAGCCATTGCTTAATGATCGGAAATATATTTTCCGAGCTGACTGAAATATTACCTTTTGCCATATAAAACAACTCCTTTTACTTGCTATTGTACTCTTTTTTTTCGGATTTGTCAATATAAAATTAGCACTCTTCACAAAAGAGTGCTAATTTTAACAAATTATTCATATTTAAACGTACCCTAACAGTCCGCGCACCGACACCTCGCCGGAGCGGATGGTGACGGTTTTGCCGTCTTGGTTTGCCAGAAGCTCTCCGTCGGAATTGATCCCAACTGCCCTTGCTGTATATTCACCCTTTGGAGACACAACCCGGACAGTTTGACCGATGGTTGCTGAGAGTTTTTCATAATCCTCTACAAAAACAGAAAACCCATTCTTTAAAAAACGCTCATAGTCTGCTTCAAATTGCGTCAGAAATGTCCGGAGCAATGCCGGGCGGTTCCATTCCTGACCGGTTTCTAAAAAAAGCGAGGTTGCCTTATCCGAAAGCTCCTCCGGAAAGGCTTTTGCGTTGACGTTGATTCCGATTCCCAGCACCACATAATTTACACGCTCAATTTCTGCCGACATTTCGGTTAAAATGCCGCAGATTTTTTTTCGGTTTAAAATAATTTCTTTCGTCAACTTGATTTTTGCAGGAATGCGCATGTTTTGAAGTATTTTTGCAATGGAAAGTCCGGCAAGAAGTGTAATCACCGAAACGGATTCCGGCGGAATATCCGGCTTTAAGAGCAGGCTTGCAGCGATTGCCGAGCCTTGAGAGACTGACCATGTGCGTCCTAAACGGCCTCTGCCGCCGGTTTGAAGATCGGCAAGAAAGAGACTGCCCTCCGGTGCGTCCGCATGATTTTTTGCGTCCAGGTTTGTGGAGACAGTTTCCTCCCGGTAAAACACATGCTGCCCCATCCATTTTGTTTTTAAACCGTGTAAAACGGTAATTTCCGAAAGCTGTGCGGAGTCCTGCAACAGGCGGTAGCCGCGGTTTGTGACCGATTCAATGTCATACCCTGATTTTTTTAAGGCTTGTATGTTTTTGCAGACTGCCGCCCGGGAAATTCCCAGCGTCTTGCTGATTGCTTCGCCGGAGCAGAAGCCGGGGGTGGCAGAAAGCATGTCTAAAATCAGAAGCTTGATAAAGCGCTTATCCCTCGATTGCTTTTTTCAGTACTCCTGTCCGGTTTGTTTTCTCCCAAGAAACGTCTAAATCTTCGCGTCCCATATGACCTTATGCTGCAAGCTGACGGTAAATC
>RQCD01000121.1 GCA_008668455.1 Clostridia bacterium | reverse complement strand
GTATCATTCATATAGTCAAAATTACATGCAATATGAACCTCGCAGTTCATATCATTTTTTAAAAATTCAACATTTTCCTGGTTAAACCATTCAATAAACGACACAACACTCGCAGTAATCAGTACCTTTTTCACGTTCTATTCCTTTCATCCATTCAGCAGTCCTGCCGCTGCCGCCTGCGTCCGCTCATATTCCTCTTGCGAAATTCTGGCCTGACTCAACAGATAATCCCCAAAATCAGTTGCTGTTGCACTGTTTTCTTCTGTGATTCCGTCTTGTTTGATCAACGCGTTTACAACAGTCCAAAATATAATTTTCAGATCGTTGAAAAATGTGATCTTTTCTATGTATACCAGATCCCATGAAAGCTTCTGCTCCCACGAGATTCCATTTCTGCCGCTGATCTGCGCCAATCCGGAAAGTCCCGGACGGACGCTGTGGCGCATACGCTCCTTCTCCGACATAAAGATCATATCGCGTACCAGCTGCGGACGCGGACCAACCACGCTCATATCACCCTTCAGAATATTAAACACCTCCGGAAGCTCATCCAGGGATGTCTTTCTGAGAAATTCTCCAAATCGGGTCAGTCTTTGTTCATCCGGCAGCAGCGCTCCGTTTTCATCCCGTTCATTCGTCATCGTCCGGAATTTATACATTTTAAAAATTTTCTCGTTTTTTCCGGGGCGATACTGTGTGAAAAGAACCGGTCCGCCCAGCTTGACCCGAACCAACACCGCCACAATCAGATATAGCCACCAAAACACAAGAATTGCTGCCATGCCGCAAAAAATATCGCACAACCGTTTTAAAAACTTTTCATAGACGCCATACGGCTTATGCTCCATATTCATTTTCGTTTCTCCCTAACATTCTCATTTTTAATACAATACCGCTTTTGCTGCTTATTTAATTCCGCTTTCTACCTCTCCTAAAACAGATTTTTTCTTTTTAACCAAAATCAAGAAAGACTAAAACGCTGCCCCGGCAGCGTACCGGATATTCGGTCGCCGCAAAGCTCTGCAACGGTAAGACACAACTTTTCGGCTTTCCGAAATTACCGTTGCTGTCAGCATTTTAGTCTCTCTGCAACTTCTTTTATCTAAATTTTCTCCGGCGCATAAGCTCTGTAAATTTATTCGATATGCTTCTGATCATCAGACGCAGTCCTGTGAATCTCACACCCGCGAAGCTTGTACTCAAAATGCACTTGAGAATCTATTTCTTTTTGCCCTTATCATCCTTATATTCAAAATCATATTTATACTTATATTTATATTTGTAACCGTAACGGTTTATGCCATAATAACGTTTTGTTTTTTCCTCTACACCCAATACAATCAGTCCCAGCACCTTTGCGCCTGCCTTTGCAATATTATTCATAGTGATATCCAACAGTTCAAAGCCGGTTATATTCTGCCGCACAACAACAACAACACCGGAGCTATGACGCATTGCAATTGCCGCATCGGTTACCACCGTTGTCGGCGGAGTATCAATAAATACATAGTCGTATTTTTCCTGCAGCTCGTTAATCATTTTTACAAACTCGTCTGTTTCCAAAAGCTCTGCCGGATTTGGCGGAATATCGCCGGCTGTTAAAACATCCATATTTTCACGGACATTTTTATGCACTGCCTTGTCAATCTCTGTAAATCCGCAAAGCACGTTTGTAACGCCCTTATCTCTTTCAATTCCTAAATAACGGTGTACTCTTGCCTTTCTTAAGTCGCAGTCCATCAAAAGCACCTTTGCACCCATCTGTGAAAATGTGATGGCAAGGTTAATACTGGCTGTGGTTTTTCCCTCATTCGGCATAGAGCTGGTGATTACAATCACCTTGCCCCGCTCTGTTTTCGGCATGGAAAACATAATATTGGTACGAATCGATTTATAGGTTTCCACTGTGTCGAAATCCGTATCCTCATGAATGATTCTTTTCATTCCATCATGTTCTGCCTTTGTAAGTATATGTGCATCCTTTCTTCTTCGCAAGAGCATGCTTCCTATCTTTTTCATTCTGATCTGTTAACCCCTTTCAATCATGTTCGAAACTGCTTCTAAAAGTCTTTGCTTATTCCGGAAGCTCGCCCAGAATTGATACGTTATATCTCTTTGCAGCTGCTTCTGCGCTTCTGACCTTGGTGTCGAAAAAGCTTCGCACGAACAGAATCAAAACTCCCAGAAAAAAACCCATCAGGGCGCCGATACAGGTTTTTAACACTATGCCCTTATCATCCGGAGCAATCGGCATTTTTGGGGGATCAACAATTTCCACTTCACCGTTTTTATAAATTCCCATCAGCTTTCCGGGCGCTTTCTGCAGAATAGAATCTGAAATTTTATATGCCGCCTGCGCCGTCGGTGCAGTTGCAGTCACCCTTAAAAGCTCTGTCTCGTTAATTGCGGAAATATTAATCATACCGGAGATATTATCCTGTGTGTACTCCCGCACATCCTGCGTGATCTCATCTAAAAAAGAGGTCGTTTTCAGAATCTCAATACAGGTTGCACTCAGAGATCTGGAGGTATCAATATCTTGTTTTTGAATTGTTTGCAGCTCCGATACTGCTTCTTTTTTATTACTGATATACAAAATTCCGCTTGATGTATAGGCATCCGGCGTGAAATAGTAAATCTTTGCAAAGGTTACAAACGCACACGCAAGAACCAGCAGAATAATCATCAGCTTATGCTGCCAGATACTCTCCAGCAGCTCGAAAAAATCAATCCCTTCCTCTTCAAAAATATTTTCTTCCCGTGGTTCATTCATACAATTCAAGCTCCTTATATTTTTATCTATCTGTTTGTCTGAAAAAAAAGTACTCTGCATGTCGGCTTTTCTCTATGAAAGCAAAGAAAGTCCACACACAGTGACTATAAGGG
>RQCD01000088.1 GCA_008668455.1 Clostridia bacterium | reverse complement strand
TTCCATTCTAATAAAATTTTCGCCTAGCTCTCCAGCTGATCTACCTGCCGCGCGGAAAGCGACACCCCATGCTCGGCCGATCCTTCTTTTAATCTGTTTCTCAATTGTATATCCTCATTTCTTTTGTTGGACAAGCTCTCAGTTTCTTGACAACCAATACTCTTATCATACCACAAAATAAAAAATCCTGCAACAAAACTTGCAAAATTTCTGAATTTCGATTATAATAGAAGAAAAGAGGTTTTTGAGAGGGAGAATTTATGTACGGTTATCAGACATTTCACGCCTGGATGATGCAGACGCTGATTGAGAGTGTGCGGAATGCATCCTCCTGCAACGCTTATATTTTCGAGGGGAGCGAGGGGCTTGGAAAATTTGAATCCGCGCGCCTTTTCGCCGCCGCGCTCACCTGTTCGGAGCAAAGATGCGCCCCCTGCGGAGCATGTCCCTCCTGTATCGGCGCAAAGGCGGACACCAACCCCGACATTAAAACCGTCGACACCGCCGGGAAAAAAAGTATCGGTGTGGGGCAGATCCGGGAGATTATTCAGGACGCATACATCCGTCCGTTTGAATCGGTACGCAAGGTCTACATTCTCCGGGACGGAGACGCGCTGACCGAGGAGGCACAGAACGCATTTTTAAAGGTTTTGGAAGAACCGCCGCAATATACCGTTTTTATTATTCTGGTTTCCAAAAGCTCTATGCTTTTACAAACGGTTCTCTCGCGCTCCTGTGTGCTCCGCTTTCCGCCGCTTTCGGATTCTGTGATGCGAAATTATATTGAAAAAAGCTATCCGGACGCGAATGCAGATTTCCTGGTGCGCTTTTCCGGCGGCATTCCCGGCAGAGCGGACGCTGTGATGCGGCAGGAAAATTTCTGGGAGCTTCGGGAGGAATCCTTTCAAAAGCTGATTTCACTTTTATCGGTACAGACAATTTCCGCCTACAGCGTGGCAGATTTTTTAGAGGAGCATAAGGAAAATGCGGATCTGATTTTAGAATTCTGGCAGGGACAGTTAAGGGATGTTTTATTTTTGCAAAGCGGAGCAGAAAACCTCGTCACAAACACCGATCAGCTATCCCTCCTGCGCCGCATTGCCGGCAGGCTTTCCGAGAAAGAAACCGTTTTCACCTTAGAAGCTCTGGATCAATCCCGTGAAATGCTCCGCCGCTTTGTCAACCTCCATGCAATGGCAATGTTTTTAGCATTGCGAGTGAAAGAGAGAAAATAAAGAATGTCCAAAAAGAGCAGCTGTACCCTTAAACAGTCTGTGCCTTTTTGGACATTTGCTTTTTATGCGTGTGTGAGGACTTTTTCCTCCTCTGCACACTTTTTTAATTCTTCTTCCTCTAATTCCCGGTATGCTACCTTGCCGACTAAGGTTTTTGGCATATCCTCTTTAAACTCAATATCATATGGCATTGCATATTTTGCGATATGCTTTCTGCAATAATCAAAAAGCTCATTCTTTGTTTCCTCATCGGCAGGAACCCCCGGAGAAAGCTTGACAAACGCTTTGACCTTCTGCATTTTATACGCGTCCGGCACACCGATAATACAGCACATCTGCACCTTTTCGTGTGCGTCTAAAATGTTTTCGATCTGTCCGGGATAGATATTATAGCCGGAGGAAATAATCATGCGCTTTGCTCTGCCGCGGAAATAGATGAATCCCTCCGAATCCATCATGCCAAGATCACCGCTATAGACCCAGGTTAAGCCGTCCTCCTGCTTTCGAAGCGTTTCGGCAGTTTCCTCCGGATGGTTCATGTATTCTTTCATCACAGTCGGACCGGCAAGCAGGATTTCTCCCTCCTCACCATAGGGAAGCTCCCGATCGGTTCCCGGCTCTACAATTTTAATATAAGTATCCGGGAACGGCAGTCCGATACTGCCTTGTTTAAACATATGCGGCGGTGTGAGACAGCATGCCGTCACGGATTCGGTCATACCGTAGCCCTCGCGCACCTGGATGATACAATTATGGTCATACAGGAATCGGTCAAATTTTTTCTTCAATTCTACCGAAAGCGAATCGCCGCCGGAGAATACGCCCTTTAAGGAGCTTAAATCCGCACCCTCCATTGCCGGCAGACGCAAAAGCGCCTCATAGAGCGTCGGCACACCGGCAATAAAATTACATTTATATTTTGTGATCAGCCTGGCATAGCTTTTCGCTGTAAAGCGCGGCACTAAAATACACCGTCCCCCCTGCGACAGCATGGTATGAATGCAGACGCCCAGCCCAAAGCCATGGAAAAGCGGCATTGCCGCAAGCATTTTATCCCCCGGCCGGAACATTGGGTTTGCTGCAACCACCTGCTGTCCGAGCGCGTTAAAATTCTTATTCGTCAGCACAATCCCCTTTGTTTTTCCGGTTGTGCCGCCGGAATAAAGAATGACCGCCGGATCGTCTGATTTTCTTTTTACTTCATAATTGTAAAAGCAGTGTCTGCCCCTCCGCATAAACTCATTCCAGCGAATGATCGGTGCGTCGGCAGGGATTTTCTGAATTTTCCGTCCCTCAGTCAGCATATAGCCAGCCTTAATCGGCTTGGAAAGCTCATCCTTTACGCTCGCGATCACGATATTGACCACACCGGTATTCTGCCGGATGCTTTCAAATTTTCCATAGAACTGATCCAGGGTAACTGCGGTCACGCTTTGGGATTCGTTTAAATAAAATTCAATTTCCTTTTCTGCAGAAAGCGGATGAATCATATTGGCAACGCCGCCAACCAGATTAACCGCATAGAACACATAAATTGCCTGCGGACAATTCGGCATTGCGATAGTAACCCGGTCGCCTGCACGGACGCCGATTGTTTTCAAGGATTTTGCGCACTTTCTGACCTCATCTGCCAGCCTCTGATAGGTGGTGGAGCGTCCCATAAAGTCAAATGCAATTTGGTTCGGATATTCCTTTGCGATTTTTTCCACCGCTTCAAACATTGATCCCTCAAAGTATTTCAAATGCATCGGTACATCCCCTAAATGATCCTTCCAGGGAGTTTTTGCCGTAATCTGTGTCATTTAATACTCCACCTCCTCGCAAAGCGGTCTTTCCAACAGCTCCGGATTTTCTAAAAGCTTTTTTAAAAGCCGGATGGTTTTGGAGAAGTAATAGCCGTCTGCAATCCGCTCATCCACCGTCAGTCCAAGCTCCACGCTGTCACGCATGGTAAAGCTTCCGTCCGGCTCATAAAACGGCCGGCTTTTCTTTTCTCCGACAACAATAAACACAGAGGTTGTTCCCCAGTTCGTCAGATGGTGATAGCCGGAACGCAGCTTGATTGACCCTAAGTTTGTCAGAAAAACTGACGCATATGCCGGGTCGGTCTGAATCAGCGGCGCAGGCACTTTTCCGTGCCGGTCCAGCATGCAGCAAAAACGGACTACCGCCTTGCCCAAAAAGCGCGGCATTTTATTAAAAATATTCATCGCCTCGGAGGAGGCATCCCGGTTGTCCTGATTTTTGCAATAGGACACCTGGCGGTATATCTCCGCATGAATGCTTTCAATCGTGTCGGTCGGCTTGGAATGGATAAAAGCCAGTCCCTCCTCACCGTCATCGGAAAAGATCTTCTTCACAACAAATGCAGCAGAAATATGGTTTCTCTGGTACAGATTCTGATTGGCAATAAACCGGTTCATCTTCGGTCTGAGTGTGACCGTCTTTAAAACCGCCGTCACCAGCACCTGAAACAAATTATATTTATATTCCGGATGATCCTGGTTCTTCTTTTCTAAGTACGCGTTGATATTGGTTAAATCAATTCGTTCGGAAATGAATGCCTCGTTATCACACCGGTTCGGATAGATAATCGGCATGATAAAATGCATTGCATCCGCATCCCGAACCAGCGTCCCGTCCTTCCGGTCTCCCCATCTTCTCATATGTACGATTCCTCTCAAAAAAAAATAATGCTTTTATTATAACATAAAATCTCATAAAATGCAAATAAATTTACAGATTTCGATATTTTCCCGGCGTTACTCCTACCGTCTGCCGGAAAATACGGATAAAGTGGTACGGATTATGATAGCCGACCAGCTCGGCGGTTTCGGAAACGGAGCTGCCCAGCATTAAAAGCTGCTTTGCATGCTCAAGCCGGATTCTTTGCAGATCCTGTCCGGGGGAAATGCCGAACATCTGCCGATATGCCGCAAAAAATCTTGCCGGACTCATGTGTACCAAGCCGGCAAGCGAGGATACGCTCTCAATCCCGGCAAAACGCTGCTGCAGCTCCGCGCGAAGCGCATAAAGCTCCTGCTGCCGCTCTGCCGGCAGATCTACCTCCGCACCCAACATCGCACCGCGCGCAATCCGGGCAAGCAGCTCCTCTATTTTCAGCGCGCAGATTTCGTCTGTAAACGGCTTATGCCGCATACATTCCCGTTCTGTTGCCTGCATAATCCCGGTTAATTCCGCGTCACAGCCCGGTTCATAGAGCGTGTTAAACTGAAGCTGATATTTTTCCATAAGCGCAGGAAAATTGCCCCCGGCATGAAACCAGTTATGCAAAAGCGGTACGTCGGGCGCGTCAATTGTCCGATCTGAAAAACGATTATACAGTATGCAGCTGCCCTCGCGTGCAGAAAACTGCCGTCCCTCCACCGACAGCCGGGCAGGGGACAGAAAATGTACAAAAATGTATTCGTCCTCCTCTCTGTGCCGTTCTAAATGAAATCCCTGCTGCTCCGGCCAGAGAGAATGAATCATATGTATTTTTACGGATTCCACAAAACAACCTCTTTTTCTTTCAGACTTTTCGGAACATCTATGATCCTCTGATTCCTTGATCCGCAGAACTGCAGATCTATGCTTCTCTGCGCAAGCACAAATCTCCCGTCTACTAAGATATCCAGGTTTTTCAAAAACTCCATCCAGCCATTTTCCGCATTTGCGCCGGATAAAAGCTCCTCAAAGAGATATCCGGTGTAGCAAAGCGTGTCAAGACCGATTGCATGTGCTTTGACTGCTAATTCCGTCAGCGGCTTTGCCTGTAAAAACGGCTCGCCGCCCGAAAAGGTAACGCCGTCTAAAATCGGATTTTTGCGGATTTTTTCGAATACGGTATCGGTATCAGACAGATAACCGCCGTTCGGATCGTGCGATTTTGGATTGTGGCAGCCCTCGCAGTTGTGAAAGCACCCCTGTACAAACACGCCATAGCGCATGCCCGGTCCGTCCACAATCGAATCATTCACCTCGCCATATAAACGAAGCTCCATCATAATCACTTCCTAATGTATTATTGATTGTACGCAGCATTTTAAATATTTTTCATATGCAGAATATCAATTTTTTCTTCATGATAATTTTCAAGATAATTTAGAATTTCGTCCGGATCATCCAGGACATGACAAAGCTGACGGCATACCTCACGCATAAAGCCCTGAGAAATTGCCTGCTCAATCAGATTGACCACACCGTCGTAATAGCCGTTCAGATTATATAGCACAATCGGCTTATTATGTCTGCCAAGCTGCTTTAAGGTCAGGATTTCAAAAAATTCCTCAAAGGTTCCGATGCCGCCGGGCGCTGTGATAAATGCGTCGGCACGGTCCTCCATGATCTGTTTTCGCTCACGCATCGTCTCCGGGCGGATCAGCTCATCACACTGCGGATAGATGATCCCATCCACATTGAAAAAGGACGGAACAACGCCGACAATTTTTCCGCCGCCTCGCTTGACACCGCGTGCCGCTGCACCCATCACACCGTTGTCGCCCGCACCGAACACCAGTCCGTGTCCATGCCTTGCAATGATTTCGCCCAGCTCCTCCGTTTTTTTCAGATAAATCTCTGAAATATCATTGCTCGACGCGCCATATATACATATATTCATACCAGTAACCAACCTTCCTATATATTATGATAACTGTGAACAATCCCCGGCAGATCCGCTAAATGCTCAATTGCAATACCGCAGCCGCGAACGGCACACAGCTCCGGTTCTTCCGCTGTGAAAAGCTTTAAGCCAGTTTCCCGGCGCAGCCGCCTCTCCAGGCCGTATAGCTTAGCACCGCCGCCGGTTAAGAGAACACCGTCCTCCATAATATCACCTAAAATGTCCGGAGGGGTTTCGTCCAGCGTGTTTTTTATAAAGGCACAAAGCGCCTGAAGCGGTTCTTCAAATGCCTCTAAAAGTTCTTCGGAATACACCCGGACGCGGCGCGGAAGATGCGTTTGCACATCAGTTCCGCAAACAAAGGTATCCAACGGATGATCCCTTTTTACCACGCCGCCGATTTCCTCCTTCACTCTTTTTGCACTCGCTTGCCCGATTTCCAGGCTGTGCCGTTGGCGAAGATAGCGGATCACCGCTTCGGTAAAGGCTGATCCGGCGGTTTTGTCCGTTTTTCCGATCACGGTATTACAAAGCGAAATTGCCGCAAAATCCGTCACGCCGCCGCCGATATCCAAAACCATCAGTCCGCGTGCAAGTGTGATGTCGCACCCGGCGCCCAATGCCGCCGCCACCGGCGTTTCCACTAAATACGTTTTTCTCGCGCCGGCACGCTCTGCAACCTCCATGATCGCCCGTTCCTCCACATCAGTTGCACCGCAGGGAACAGTCAGCATCATCACAGGCTTCAGCGCAGCCTTTTTCTTTCGTTTTTCCAGCATACTCCGGAGCAGAACCTCTGCAAAATGATAATCCGTTACCACACCGTTCTGCACCGGATGAATTAAGGAAATACATTTTGGAGTGCGCCCTAAAAGCCGCTCTGACTCCTCTCCCGCCGCCGCGATCCCGTTTGTACGCACGAAGCATGCCACTGCGGAAGGCTCGCGGAGAATGCTCTGATCTCCTGTAAAATACACAGAAATATGATCTGTTCCATAATCTATTCCAATACTGTCCGACATATGCGCATCAATCCAAGACATGTATCTATCTCCTCTCAAATCCCCTAATATTCTCATTATAACTGATTTTCCGCGAAAAATCAAGTGTTTTTACAGAGCAGCAGAATCATTTTGAATATGCATCGCAATTGCCTCCTCCACATAACTGTTCAGAGACATATTTTTTGCCATTGCATCTAAGCTTGCCCTCCGGTGAAGCTCCGGAGCAATCCGCACATTAAAACTACCTTTGTATTGCTGCTGCGGCTCTTTCCGGTTTTCCCGGCAAAACTCCAAATATTCATCTACCGCGGCATGAAAATCCTCAATCAGACTTTCCACCGTATCGCCCTCAAAGGAGATAGAATCTGTAATCCCAATCACCTTTCCGAAAAAAACCTTATCTTCTTCTGAAAATTCCACTGTCCCAATATAATTCTTGTAGTTTAAAACATTTTTCATATTAAATTACGCTCCTTTAAATCTGAAATAAGCTCCTGTACTTGATATGCTTTCAAAATTTTTCTCGGATGTGGCTTGTGCATACGGATATAATCTTTTTTATCATTGGTAAAAGCAATTCGTGAACCACTTGTTTTTCCGGAATTGCTTATATAATATCCAAAATACCCCATCAGCTGTACAACCTCATCAAAAGAAAAATCCTTCGGCATGGATTTTAATCTTGCAATCAGTTTTTCTTTTTGACTCATTGTTATTCTCCTTATCATATGTAACTATTTTTAGTTACATACATATTATATTCCTTTTCGGATTTTTTGTCAATCCTAATGTCTAAAAAAATCTGCCCGATACTGTGACGGGGGGATCTGGCAGTGTTCTTTGAAAATTTTTGAAAAATAAAATTCGTTTTCATAGCCGCAGCGTGTGGCAATTTCATATAGCGGAAGCTTCGTGCCGGAGAGAAGCTTTTTTGCATGATTCAGGCGGATTTTAGTCAGCTGACCGGAAATCGTCCTGCCGGTTTCCGCCTTAAATCTCCGGGAAAGCGTGCGGTAGCTTGTATTCATCGCATTCGCAAGCTCCTCCATTTTGATTTTTTCCTGAAAGTATTCCTCTAAATATAAAATCACCTGCGCGGCAAAGGGATTTTCCGTTTTCGGTGCAATCTCATTCTCCTGATTCAGTGTTTCATAAAGGTGTGCCAGCCAGCCTGCAAATTCTGCCTGACAGCATAGAAGTCCGCCGCTCATTGTCAGACGTTCCAATCCGGAGGAAAACGGCGCGGCATGCGGCCGGGACAGGATTTTTAAAAAATCTGTCTGCGGATTTTTCGAGACGGATTCCAGACTGAACCGGATACACATGCCGTCGTCACCCTCTCCGTGATTCCGGTGAGAATGCGCCACCCCCGGCGGAATGATATAAGACTCTCCGGCCAAAATCAGAAATTCCACACCATCTATCGTGGTATAAACCGACCCGGACGCAACATAATTAAATTCAAACCACGGATGGAAATGCGGATGAATCTCCCAGGTTTTCGGATGCCGCGCACGGGCAGCATAATTTAGTTCAATTCCTGTTCCGTTAAATTCAAACGGCTGAAATAAAAGCGGACGAAACCGCTCCTGAAGCTCCTTGATTTTTGCGGCTGTCATATAATAC
>RQCD01000234.1 GCA_008668455.1 Clostridia bacterium | reverse complement strand
TTTTGGAATGCTTGCAGTTTGTGCCGTCAGCTCTCTTGCGGCATACTTTATCAGCCGGACGGCAATGCCGGAGCCGCCAAAGGCGGCAGAGGAGCTTTCGGAGGAAACCCCCGGCATTCCGATTTATCATGATATTGTGATGGAGGAAGACGCTCCGGCAGATACCCCCAAGGCGGCAGTGATTTATTACAGTCTGCAAAGTCAGGACAATTTCTTAATTCTATATGAAGTAAACGGAGAGCAGAAAACAGAGGTGCGCCGACTGCCGTTTGAAAAAACGCTTTATCCGGAGGAGGATTTATCCGAGCTTGCAGAGGGCATCCGTGCCGGTTCCCTGGAGGAGGGGATTCAGATTATGGAAAACTTTACAAGTTAGAAAAAGAGAGAAAATATTTAAAAAATGGAGAATATGAAAGATATAATAAGATAAACTCAATTAATCGTCATTTTTAAAAGCTGCTGAGCGTTGCTATTTCGGGAAAAAAAGGTATAATAAATATTGTTAGCACTCAAAGGGATTGAGTGCTGATAAAATGAATCAGGAGGATTGAGATTATGAGTATAAAACCATTAGCAGACAGAGTAGTCATTAAAATGCTGGAAGCAGAGGAAACCACAAAAAGCGGTATCATTTTAGCAGGCTCTGCAAAGGAGAAGCCGCAGGTTGCGGAAATTGTTGCAGTCGGACCGGGCGGAATGGTAGATGGCAAGGAAATTGTGATGGAGGTTGCAGTTGGCGACAAGGTTCTGATTTCAAAATATGCCGGAACGGAAGTAAAGCTTGAGGGCGAAGAATATATGATTGTTCGTCAGGGCGATATTTTGGCAAAGGTTCAGTAATATATAATAGAAGGGATTGATTGATATGGCAAAACAGATTTTATTCGGAGAAGACGCACGTCATGCTTTGCAGAGCGGTATTGACCAGCTGGCAGACGCAGTTAAAATTACATTAGGTCCGAAGGGCAGAAATGTCGTTCTGGACAAGAAATTCGGTGCACCGCTGATCACAAATGACGGTGTTACCATTGCAAAAGAGGTTGAATTGGAAGATCCGTTTGAAAACATGGGCGCACAGCTGGTAAAAGAGGTTGCAACCAAGACAAATGATGTTGCCGGAGACGGAACAACGACTGCAACCCTTTTGGCACAGGCTCTGGTTCGCGAGGGCGGAAAGAATGTGACAGCCGGCGCAAATCCGATGATTTTGAGAAAGGGAATCCAAAAGGCAGTTGATTGTGCGGTTGCAGAGCTGATGAAGAATGCAAAGAAGGTTTCCGGTAAGGACGATATTGCAAGAGTTGCATCGGTATCTGCTGCAAACGAGGAAATCGGCAAGCTGATTGCAGAGGCAATGGAGCAGGTAACCGCAGACGGTGTTATCACGGTTGAAGAATCCAAGACAGCAGAAACCTATTCCGAGGTTGTTGAGGGTATGCAGTTCGACCGCGGCTATATTACACCGTATATGGTAACCGATACAGATAAGATGGAAGCCGTTTTGGATGATGCGTATATTCTGATCACAGATAAGAAGATCTCTAATATCCAGGAGATTCTGCCGCTTTTGGAGCAGGTGGTTCAATCCGGTAAGAAGATGATGATTTTGGCAGAAGATGTTGAGGGCGAAGCGCTTTCAACTTTGATTGTCAATAAATTAAGAGGTACCTTTGTATGCGTTCCGGTAAAAGCTCCGGGCTTTGGCGACAGAAGAAAGGAAATGCTTCAGGATATTGCAATCTTAACAGGCGGTCAGGTCATTTCTGAGGAGCTGGGTCTGGAATTGAAGGATACGCAGATTTCTCAGTTAGGACGCGCAAAACAGGTTAAGATTCAGAAAGAGCATACCATTATTGTAGATGGCGCTGGTGATAAGGATGAGATCCGGGATCGTGTAAAGCAAATCCGGACAGCAATTGAAAATACAACGTCAGAATTTGACCGCGAGAAATTGCAGGAGCGTCTGGCAAAGCTTGCCGGCGGTGTTGCAGTGATTAAGGTTGGTGCAGCAACGGAAACTGAAATGAAGGAAATGAAGCTCCGCATCGAGGATGCTTTGGCAGCAACCAAGGCAGCTGTTGAGGAGGGCATTATTGCCGGCGGCGGAACAAGCTACATTAATATCATTCCGGAGGTTGCAAAGCTTTTGGATAGCTGCGAGGGTGACGAAAAGACAGGCGTTCAGATTGTCTTAAAGGCGCTTGAGGAGCCGGTAAAGCAAATTGCAAAGAATGCAGGCTGTGAGGGATCTGTCATTGTAGATAAGGTTATGCACTGCGATAAGGGTGTTGGCTATAATGCACTCACAGAAAAGTATGTAGATATGCTGAAGGACGGTAGTGTTGATCCGGTTAAGGTAACAAGAAGCGCACTTCAGAATGCAGCAAGCGTTGCAGCTATGGTTCTGACCACAGAAAGCCTGGTTGCAGACAAGCCTGAGCCGAAGCCGGCAGCACCGGCAATGGATCCGGGCGCTATGGGCGGCATGTATTAAGATCCGTCAGGCAATACAGAAAGAAAAAGAGACAGCGTTCGTGACGCCATATAAGGAAGTTTTACGGAGCAGCTCCAAGCATGCGGAGCTGCTCCGTTTTTCTTGACTTTTTTAATTTGAGGGAAAACAGAGACTGACAGACGATGAAATCAACCGCTATTTTCGTAATTTCAAGCTGTAGCCTATGTGTTTCATAAAACGCAAAAGCTATGACCTGTAAGGAAATAAATCCTTACAGGTCATAGCTAAGAGATAAATCCGCAGATTACAGCAGCTCCGATGCAAACGAAGCCGTCTCCTGCACCTGTAACAGCACAGGCAATTGCTGAAATGGGTTATGATAACGTTGCAACTGTATCTGTAACCACAGCATCGCAGCCGATTATTTCGGTGAAAAATTCAACCGGAACATATGTTACGCCGCCTTTGGCAGTCTGTTCGAGATAGGGAGCGGCAGAAAGCTCTGTTTCCGCCATCTTGGCTTTGGAGTATTTATTTTCGCCAATCTGCAAGCTTACGCCCATCTGGATTGTGCCGACACTTACTGTCTTTGTTTCGTTATTCCATGCAATCTCAAGCTCGAGAGCCTCTGAAACAGGTCTTACAGCAACCATGTTTACACCGTTAATTTCTTTGGTGTCAAATTCTGAATCCCCGATTTTGATTGTTTTAACGTTTTCAAGACCGGTTACCGCCTCGGTTTCCTCAGGCAAAGAAGCGCCCGAATCAGCAACTACTATTATTTTTTGGGGAGTTGTCTGAGCCGGAATGCTTCTTGTTGAAAAAGTGTAGAACACAAGAAGGTCCTTGCCGTCAAGGTCACCCTCAAATTTGCCGCCCTTGCGGTCAACAATTTCTGTGTTGTCGCCGGCTGCAATGGAAAGCGTGTTTTCGGAGTTTACATATCTGTCGGAAGCTGCATCCTTTTTAAATGCGCCCGCATCGTTTATTATGTCGCCGGTACCGTTTTCAACAACGATCACAGCCGGATTGTAGCGTGGCGGAAGCATGAGAACGGTAGGCTCATTCCAGTAGGTGTAGGCTGTAAACTGCATACCGTCCTGGATTTTGGCGGCTTTTCCCTCGGAGTCTACAATCAAAGCTTCGTTTCCAATTACAAAGGAGACCTCCTGGTCGTTGGAATCAATTGCCTCAATCAGCGTTGCATCATCGGAAAGCTTGGAAAGCTTTGCTGCGCCGGCTGTGATTTTTGTAAACATTCCTGCCTTTGCCTCGGGGGTTGAGGTTTGCTCAATGCTTGTGTCGGGATTGGCAGTGATCAGTTCGGGGGTAGATTCTGCAAACGCAGTATTCAAACTCATCAATGCTGCCGCCAGTAATAACGTAACGATCTTTTTCATAATTATCCTCTCTTTCTGCCTTGTCTTCGGCATGCCACCATATGTAAATATTTTTTGTTTTGTGGCTTCTATTCAGTTAGACGTATGATTTTAAAAAAAGTTCCGAAATTCTGAAAAAAATTTTTTTAAAAACGGGGATAGCATGCCTGAGCCGCTCCGTTCATAGCGTTAAACTCAATTTAGTTTATAAAATACTCTTTATGCGTTTGCGGAATGGAGGCTTATTACGAAGCAGGAGGATACAAAAAAGAGAATTACGGAAAAGGTGCTGGAGCTGTTTGCGGAAAATGGCTACGACGCCGTAAGTGTAGAAGAAATTGCAAAGGCTGTGGGTATTAAAGCGCCGTCGCTATACAGTCATTATCCCAGCAAGCGGGCAATTTTTGATACAATTGTGGAGGATACTGCATTGCGGTATGAGAAATACATCGGCAGAATTGATGTTTATGTGCAGGATGCGAAAAGGGATAAAAGCGTATTTTCTGAAATTACAGAAGCTGCTTTGATCCGCAAGGTATGCCAAATCTTTACCTCTTCTCTGCACGATGAAACGATCAGCCGTTTCCGGCGCATGATGACGATAGAGCAGTTCCGCTCAGAAAAGCTCTCGGCATTCTACACCGAATGCTATGTTGACCGCATGCTCCGGTATCATGCCGCCATTTTTCAGGGTCTGATTGCGGCAGGGGAGCTTCGGGCTGAAAATCCGGAAACGCTTGCCGTGATGTATGTTTCGCCGGTGATTACCTTGCTTGGGGTCTGCGACCGTCAGCCGGAGAGGGAGGAGGAATGCATCAAAAAGTTGGAGGAGCATGTCCGGTTATTTTATCATACTTTTCAAAAAACAGCAGAATAAGTAGCGGATCAGCAGTTTTTTCACTGGAAGAAGACTACAGAGAAAGAGAGTAGTTATATTGTGATACCTGTAATTTTAAAATTACTTGACAAACGTCTGTTCGTGTGGTATCATAGATTCTGAAAGCAGGTGAGAGAATGAAACGGATCAGAAATATTTTTAAGTTTCTTCTGTTAATTGTGATTGTCGCCTTAGGAATCGAGGTTATGATCGGATACCAGAAGTATCAGGAGGCGATTTCGAAAATGCCGCTGGAGGAGGTTCTTTCCGGCTTGACGGAAAAGCCGCATTATACGGCATATGAGGAAATTCCGAAAACCTATTTCGACGCAGTGGTTGCTGTGGAGGACCGGCGTTTTTTCCTGCATCATGGGTTTGATCCGATTGGGATTGCGCGTGCGGTTTATGTCGATCTTCGTGACCGCAGTCTCCGGGAGGGCGGCAGCACCATTTCGCAGCAGCTTGCAAAAAATTTATACTTCCCGCAGGACCGCACTCCGGAACGGAAAATTGCAGAAATTTTTCTTGCCTGCCGGATGGAGCGCGAATATGATAAGGAGGATATTTTAGAATATTACGCCAACGTCATTTATTTTGGGAGCGGCTATTACTGCATTTATGATGCGGCGAAAGGGTATTTTCAGAAAGAGCCGTCCGGCTTATCCGATGCAGAATGCACAATGCTGGCAGGGATTCCGAATGCGCCGTCGGTCTATTCCCCTAAGGTGAACCCGGAGCTTGCAAAAGCACGGCAGCAAAAGGTTGTTTCCTGCATGATTGACTGCGGCTATATTCAGAAAGAGGATGAGACAAGCTATTTAGAGTAGGAGGAAAGCATGGAGCGGTATTATGCAGCGATTGATTTAAAGTCCTTTTATGCCTCGGTGGAATGTATCGAGCGTGGATTGGATCCGATGGATACTAATTTAGTTGTCGCAGACAGCTCGCGGACAGAGAAAACAATTTGCCTTGCGGTTTCTCCCAGTCTGAAAGCCTATGGTATTTCCGGCAGAGCGCGTCTTTTCGAGGTAGTGGAGCAGGTAAAGCGCACAAATTACGGACGGAGAATGCGGCTGGCAAACAAAGAATTTTCCGGAGAGAGTATATTTTCCTCAGAGCTTGACAAAGATGCGTCGCTGGCGATTTCCTATCTTGTCGCGCCGCCGCGTATGGCGCTTTACACAAAATACAGCACGGACATTTATCAGATCTATCTGAAATATGTTGCCCCGGAGGATATGCATGTTTATTCGATTGACGAGGTGTTTATTGATCTGACCGGCTATTTAAAAACCTATGAAATGACACCGGAGGAGCTGGTGCAAAGGATGGTTTCGGATGTCTTGAAGCAAACCGGGATCACAGCCACTGCCGGAATCGGAACAAATCTGTATCTTGCAAAAATTGCGATGGATGTCATGGCAAAGCGGATGCAGCCGGATGAAAACGGCTTCCGGCTGGCGTTTTTAGATGAGCTTTCTTATCGGCAGGAGCTTTGGGGGCACACACCACTGACAGATTTCTGGCGGATCGGAAGGGGAACGGCGAAAAAGCTGGAGGCAAACGGCATGCGGAGACTTGGCGATGTGGCGCGCCGTTCCCTTACGCAGGCAGGAGAGGATCAGCTCTATCAGCTCTTTGGTGTTAATGCGGAGCTTCTGATTGACCACGCATGGGGCTGGGAGCCATGTACGATTGCGGATATTAAGGCATACCGCCCGATGAATAACAGCTTAAGCGCCGGACAGGTGCTAAAAGAGCCGTATGACACAGAGAAAACGCGTGTGGTTGTGCAGGAGATGGGAGAAATGCTGGCGCTGGATCTGACCGGAAAAGAGCTGGTGTGCGATCAGCTGACCCTGACAATCGGATATGATGTGAAAAATCTACAGGAGCGGCAGTTAAAAACTGCATACCGGGGTGAAGTCACAACCGACGCATACGGCAGAAAAATCCCAAAGCATTCTCACGGATCGGTGAATCTGGATCAGCATACTGCATCCAGCCGTCTGATCATCGAGGCGGTTTTAGGTCTGTTTGACCGGATTATCAATCCGGATTTACTTGTGCGCAGAATCACGATCGGGGCGAACCATGTAATCTTAGAAAAGGACATGCGCCCGGCGCAGGTAGATCTGTTTGCGGAAACAGAAATGCTAAAAACAGAGCAGGAACGGCTGAAAAAGGAGAAAAGCATTCAGAAGGCGATGCTTGAGATGAAAAACAAGTATGGGAAAAATGCAGTTTTAAAGGGGATTCATTTTGAAAAGGGCGCAACCGGGCGCGAACGAAACGGACAGATCGGAGGGCATAAGGCATGAGCGAATTTGACGATATTCTGAGACTTCCGCATCCGCAGTCGAAAACCAGGCGGCATATGCCTGTTTCGGATCGTGCAGCGCAGTTTGCGTCCTTTGCAGCGCTGACAGGTCATAGTGCGGCAATCCGTGAGACGGCACGGCTGACGGACCAAAAAACAGAATTATCGGAGGATGACGCGGAGGAATTAAACCGCATTTTGCAGGAGCTTTCCTTATTGACCCGTCCGGAAATTCAGGTTTTGTATTTTGTTCCGGATAGAAAAAAATCCGGCGGTGCATATGTCACAGTGCGCGGCATTTTAAAAAGAATTGATCCAACGCTCGGACGGTTAGAGCTGGAGGACGGAAACGCGATTGCGCTTGCTGATATCAGAGAGATTCAGAAAGCGGAAGGGGAGAGAACGGTATGATCATCAGAGCTGCAAAGGAAGCTCAGGTAAAAGGCAGAATATTCTGAGGCTCCTGCATTGCAAAAAACCAAAATCAGTGATCTGGTTTTGCGGGCTGTGACAGAATTTTTCAAAAAACGCTTGACATTTTAATTCAGGTGTGCTAAAATAGGCTCATACAACATATAGGGGCGCGCGCAAGCAGGCATGCATGCTGTGTTGTGGTGTGGCTTTTTATCTTTTAAAAAAAGGAAGGCGAGCGCGATGGGCTGGATTGTTGAACTGGATATGCTGTT